>JAUYAJ010000148.1 GCA_030693565.1 Rubrivivax sp. | reverse complement strand
GGCGGCCTTTCAGGTGCTGCGCAACCCGGCGCCACCGGCAGCGGCGCCGGCTTGCTTCGACACCACCAGCCTGAGCCTGGACGGCCTGGCCGGCTTCACCGTCACCGTGCGCTGCACGCGCACGCCGGGCAGCGGCACGCTCAGCGACGGCGCCACCGCGCTGGCCTTCTTCGAGCTGGTGGCCAATGCCTGCAACGCCCCCAGCGCCGGCGCCTGCCCGGCCAGCGCCGCGCCGCAGCGCAGCTACGTCGAGCGCCAGCTCAGCTGGACGGTGGTGCGATGAAGCCCCGCACCTTCTGGTGCCGCTGGCGCCTGCTGCCGCTGGTGGCACTCGGCCTGATTGCCGGCGTGGCCACGGCGCAGCCGACCTACACCAGCGCATCGACCGCGTTCGACTTCATCGACTCCAGCGGCCACAGCAAGATCGGCCACCTGACCACGCCCTACAAGTTCAACCAGAGCAGCGGCTGCGCCACCGCATTGCCGGTGCTCGACGATGCACTGAGCGACCCCATACCGATCGGCTTCAGCTTCCGCTTCGGTGCGACCGACTTCACCAGCCTGCAGGTGATGACCAACGGCCGGCTGCAGTTCGGCAACACCATCTGCGGTGCCGGCACCGCCGCCGTCGGCCCGCCCCAGACCTACCCTTACGTCTACCCCAACGCCAGCGTCAACAACACGATGAAGGTGTTCGGCGTCGACCTCGACCCGACCAGTCTGCTCAACAAGGCGAACTACCCGTCGGCGGCCAACAAGACACCTTGCACCAGCATCGACGTCTGCTACATCAGCGTGGCCACGCGGGGCAGCGCGCCGGCACGCCAGTTCGTCGTCACCTGGAAGAACGTGCCCGAGTGGGTCAGCACGACCAACACCAGCGGCTCCTTCGACCTCCAGGTGATCCTCAACGAAGACGGCACCTTCGTCTACCAGTACGGCAACATCGTCCACGGCGGCACCGGCACCGCCCAGGTCGGCTGGCAGCTCAGCACCAGCAACTTCGCAGTCGTCAACTTCGGCGCCGCGCAAAGCCCACCGTCCTTCTCGGCGGTCAAGTTCTACCTGCCGGCGCCGCTGGCCCACTACACCTTCGACGACGGCGCCTGGTCGCCCGGCGTTGCCGGCCAGGTCACCGATTCGGCGGCGCGCGCGCTCGCCGGCACGGCGCTCGGGCTGGCCCAGACCACCTCGGGTGGCAAGGTCTGCCGCGCCGCCGACATCCCGCTCAACACCGGCGGCGCGGGCGTCGATGCCGTGCGCACCGGCGTCAACCTCGGCAACGTACAGCTCAACCTGCTGGGCAGCGGCAGCATCGCGTTCTGGTACCGCGCACGCACGGCCTGGAGTGCGGCCAACGCCTTGTCGGCTCAGCTGCTCGACGCCACCGCGGTCAGTGGCGAGTGGTTCGCGCTCAGCAAGAGCGCCGCCGGCGCGCTGGTGTTCGAGGTCAAGGACAGCACCGGCACGCTGCGCAGCGTCAGCACGCCAGCACAAGTTTTCGCCGCCGAGACCTGGGTCCACATCACCGTGACCTGGGACTTCAACGGCTTGTCGGCCAGCAACCAGGACAAGCTGCAGATCTTCGTCAACGCCGCCACGCCCGTGGTGTCGGCCTTCACCAGCAGCGGCAGCGTCAGCACCCAGGTCGGGCTGCTGCACGCCGGCGACAACCCGCTGGGCATTGCCAGCCCGCAAGGCAGCCTGAATTCGGCCGACGGCTTGCTCGATGAACTGGTGGTCTACAACTACGTGCTCACCACCGCCCAGGTGCTGACGGTGATGAACTCCAGCCACGGCTGCGGCGCCTTCGCCCTGCATCACCTGGAGATCCAGCATGGCAGCGGCAACGGCCTGACCTGCGCGCCGAGCACGCTGACGGTGCGCGCCTGCTTGAACGCCGCCTGCTCGATCTTCTACACGAGCGGGCTGTCGGGTACGCTCAGCGCCACCGGTGCACCCATCGTCAACTGGGACGGCAGCAGCGGCAACGGCAGCGGCGCGATGTTCGTCATCCCGGCGGGCGCCAGCTCGGTGAACAAGAACCTGCAAGTCATCAGCGCCGGCAGCGTGGTGCTGGGCACGAGCGGGCTGTCACCCACAGCCAGCACCGCCACCAGCTGCAGTTTCGGCACGCCGAGCTGCAGCTTCCGGGCCGATGACAGCGGACTGCTGTTCGACGTCGTCAACCACGCCGCCAACGTGTTGCAGACAGTGACCGTCAGCGCGGTGCGCAAGTCCGACAACCAGCTCGCCTGCGTGCCGGCCTTGGCCAACGTGACGCGGCCCGTCAACTTCAGCTGCGGCTACGTCAACCCGGTCAGCGGCAGCCTGCCAGTGCGTGTCGGCGGCGCCGCGCTGAACGCTGCCAACGACAGCGCCGCGGCCTGCGACGCTGGCGGCCGCAGCGTCGACCTGGCCTTCAACGCCAGCGGCGTCGCCACCACCACCTTGCAATACGCCGACGTCGGCTCGATGACGCTGACGGGGCGCTACTCGCCCGCCAGCGGCACCGAGGCCAACCTGGTGATGACGGGCAGCGACGGCTTCGTCACCCGACCCAGCAGCTTCGCCTTGTCGGCGATTCGCTGCACCTCGACGGCCGCAGGCCAATGCGCAGCCGCACTGGCTGCGCCGGGCAACAACCCGGTCGCCGCCAGCGCCACCGGCGCCGCCTTCATTCCTGCCGGACGGCCGTTCTCGGTCACGGTGACGGCGCTCAACGCCAGCGGCGCGGCGACACCGAACTACGGCCGCGAGACCGTTCCCGAAGGCGTCATGCTGACGGCCACGCTGGTGCTGCCCGCTGGCGGCACGCTGCCGGCGCTGGCCAACGCCAGCGCCTTCGGCCCCTTCAGCGCCGGCGTGGCCACCGGCACCACCTTCAGCTGGGGCGAGGTCGGCATCATCCGCCTGACCCCCAGCGTCGCTGACGGCAACTACCTGGGCGCCGGCAACACCAGCGGGCCGGTGAGCGCCAACGTCGGCCGCTTCATCCCCGACCGCTTTGCCGTCAGCGCCGCCACCGTGGCACACCGTGCCGCGCTGAGTTGCGCGCCAGCCTCCACATTCACCCATCTGGGCGAGAACTTCCGCCTCCGCTTCACGGTCGCGGCGCAAAGCAGCGCCGGCACAACGACGCTGAACCACAGCGGCGCTTTCGCCAAGTTCGATCCGGCGCTGGCGAGCAGCTGGCAGCTCGCGGGCATCGCCGGCAGCACGATGTTCTCGACCACCAACGCGCGCCTGGCATTGGGCAGCGCCAGCGGCAGCTGGAGCGCGGGCGCGGCAGCCGTGACGCTCACTGCCGCGGCCTTGCGCGGCGCCGGCCCCGACGGCCCTTTCGACGCCCGCTTCGGCGTCGCGCCGGTGGACAGCGACGGCGTCGGCGTCGTCGCCAACCTCGACACCGACGTGCCCGCCAACGGTGTCGACCGCGCCTTGCTCACCAGCGTGGCGCTGCGCTGGGGCCGGCTGCGGCTGGACAACGCCATCGGCGCCGCCGACCGCACGCTGGCGCTGCCGGTGCTGGCCCAGCACTGGGACGGCGCCGCCTTTGCCACCAACACGCTGGACAGCTGCACGACCGTCGCCACCCCTGCGATGAACTTCGGCAACCTGCGGCGCACGCTGACCACCGCCGACACCCAGGCCGCCGCGCCGATCACGCTCAGCGCCGGGCTTGGCACGCTGGTGCTGGCAGCCCCCGGCGCCGGTCGCAGCGGTACCTACGACATCGCCCTCAGCCTGGGCAGCGCAGCGGTCGACGCCTCGTGCCTGCAGCCCTGGACGCAAGGCAGCGGCGACGCCGCCACCGCCGGCGCCAACCTGGCCTACCTGCGCGGCGGCTGGTGCGGGGCCGCCCACGACAAAGACCCCGCCGCGCGCGCCAGCTTCGGCCTGCAGCGCGGCAACCTGAACCTGGTCTACCGACGGGAGCACTACTGATGAGATGGCCTTGGCAATCAAAAGCCGGCACCGGCGTGCTCGCCATCGGCAGCGCCGCCGATGCGCTGACCTGGGTGAGCTGCGACACGCGCGGCAAACCCGGCCGGCTGCGCTGCGGCGTCGAGCCGCTGACCGGCACCGACGCCGCCGAAGCCGGCCGCAGGCTGCGCGAGCTCGGTCTACCGCCTGACCCGGTGGTGGCCGTGCTGTCCTTGCAAGACTGCCAGCTGCTGCAGATCGACGCCCCCGCGGTGCAGCCTGACGAGCTCAAGGCCGCGGCGCGCTGGCACATCAAGGACTTGATCGACGGCCGGCTCGACGACATGACCATCGACGTCATGGTGGTCGGCGACGACAAGCCGCGGCCACAGCGCCACCTCTTCGTCGCCGCCGCCCGCAACGCCGTCGTGCGTGCGGTCGCTGAACGCAGCCAGGCCGCCGGCATGGCGCTGTCGGTGATCGACATCCGCGAGAACGCCCAGCGCAACCTGCAAAGCGCGCTGGCGCGCGCCCAGGGCCTGGAGGCGCGCGCCACCGCGGCCTTGATGGTGCATGGCACGCAGTGCCTGCTGACCATCTGCGCCGGCGGCGAACTCTACTTCGCGCGCCGCATCGACTGGGACGACCTGGTGGCCTCGCATGGCGCCGACGCGGCGCCCGCACCGGCCACGATGGCGTCCGATCTGGAGAACATGGACTTCATCGACTACGGCGCGATGAACGACAGCGGCCCGGCCGCAGCCGTCGACGAAACCCCGCGCCTGGTGATCGAGTTGCAGCGCTCGCTCGACGTCTGGGAACGTTCCTGGCCCGACCTTCCGCTGGCGCGGCTGTGGGTGCAGGTGGGCGAGATGTCGGCAGCGCTGGTGGCGATGCTGGCAACGACGCTGGCCACCCGGGTCGAGGTGTTCGAACCCGAGCAGGTGTTCCCCGGCTTCGACGCCGCGGCCACCACCCCGGCATTGCGCGCCGCCGTGCTGCCGCTGCTCGGCGCGCTGCTGCGCAGCGAATCGCGCCAGCTCTGAGGACAAGACATGGCCCAACAAATCAACCTCTTCAGCCCCATCCTGCTGACCCCCAAGCGCCACTTCTCGGCGCTGGCGATGGCGCAGGCGCTGGGCGTGTTCGCGCTGGCGCTGGCCGCGCTGTGCGTCTGGTCGGCGCTGCACACCAGCGCACTGGAAGCCGACCTGGCCTCGACCACGCGCGCCAACCAGGCCGACAAGCAGCGACTGGACGCCGCCTTGGCCGCACAGCCGCAGCGCGCCAGCAGCAGCGCGGCGCTGGAACAGGAACTGGCGGCGCTGGAGCGCGAACTGGCCGAGCAACAAAAGCGCTTCGACAGCCTGAGCCGCGGCCTGGTGCGCGACGGCCGCAGCCCGACGGCCTTGCTCGGCCTGGTCGCGCGCAGCCTGCCGGCGCCGGCCTGGCTGACCGAAGTCGCGATCATCAACGAGCGCATCGAGCTCGCCGGCATGACCTTGCAGCCCGACGCCTTGCAGGCCTGGCTGACCCAGCTGAGCGCGCACCCGCTGCTGGCCGGCCAGCGCCTGGGCGCGCTGAAGGTCGAGCGCAGCACGGCGGCCGCCCCCAGCGGCGCCGACGCCTGGTCGTTTCAAATCGTCAGCGCGGCAGCGCCGGCCTCCGGAGCGGCGCGGTGAAAGCCTTCTGGCAAGCCCAGGCGCTGCGCATCGACGGCTTGACGCTGCGCGAGCGCGCGATCCTGTTCGTCTCTGCCGCGGTGGCGCTGGCGGCGCTGGCCGACACCTTGTGGCTGTCGCCACTGATGACGCGGCAAAAGGCACTGAAAGCGCAGATGCAGCAGCAGTCGCGCGAGCTGCAGACGCTGCGTCAGCGTGTCACCGCCAGCACCGAGTTGGCACCTGCGGACAGCCCGCAAGGGCGATTGCAGGCGGCCGTGACGCAGGCACGCAGCCGCCGCGACGCCCTCGACGCAGACATCGCCAGCCAGTTCGCCAACGCCGAACAAAGCACCCGGCTGCCCGCGCTGCTGGCCAGCGTGCTGCGCCGCCATGAGCGGCTGACACTGGTGCGGCTGGCGACAGCGCCGGCGCCAGCAGCGCCGAGCACCGACACGGCCGCCACGCCGGCCCTGCAAGGCGTCGACCTCAGCCTGGCCGGCGCCTACCCCGACCTCGTCCACTACCTGGCCGAGATCGAACGCACGCTGCCCGGCTTGCGCTGGGGCGAGTTGCGCATCCACGGCGCGACCCAGCCACCGGTGCTGAGCCTGCGCGTGTTCTTGATGGGAGAGACACGATGACAACCCGCTTGTGCCTGTGGTTGGCGCTGATCGGTCTGAGCGGCCATGCCGCGGCACAAACCGCCGCCAGCGCCGCCCGCGAC
>JAUYAJ010000142.1 GCA_030693565.1 Rubrivivax sp. | reverse complement strand
GCTGGCCGGTGCGCTGCTGGCGGGCTTGATCGGCGCGTCCCGCATCGTCGTTGGCGCCCATTCGGTGGCCGACGTCGCTCTGGGGCTGCTGCTGGGATACGCCGGCGCCGGGCTGGCCTGGCAGATGGGCGCGCGCCAGGCGCTGGCGCCGCCGCCGGCGCCCGTCTGGCTGGCCGCGGGGCTGGCGGTCTGGCTGCTGGTCATGCCGGTCAACGCGCCGGTCTCGCGCACCCACCACTGGGTGACGCTGTGGTCGCTGGGTCTGTCCGGTCATGCGCAGCCCTATACGCGCGAGCAGATGCAGCGCGCCTGGCAAGAGCGCCCGCGCCAGCGCTCAAACGCGGTGCTGTAGCGCCGGCCGCCAGCCGGTCAACTGAAGTTCCAGCCAGCCTTCGAGCGGCAGCGCTGCGCACACCGCGTCGGCGGCGCCGTGTTCGGTCACTTGCAGACCTTGCTGCAGCGTGTGGCTGGAGTCGAACCAGCCACAGCCGGCGGGCGCCTGGGCGTCGTCGTCGATGAGTTCGGGCAGCGGCATCAGCGCCGCGCGCGCCGGCGGCGGTGCGCGGCGCTGGCCGAAAAGAAGCGTCGTCAGCATCAGCAAGGTGTTCATGCGGGAGCCTCCGTCGTCGCCGCGTTTTCGCTGCGGCATGGCTTCATGATCGGCGGCGCCGCCCGCGGCAGCCATCACCCCGACGTCGGAGCGCGGCGGGCCCCCGCCATCGCGCCCCCGGCCGGGTGCCCCCATGTCAAGATGGCGCCATGTGCGGACGTTATGTGGTGGCCTACGACCCCCGGACCCTGGTCTCGGGATTCAGCGTCACCCGCGTCACGCCGTTTCCCAAGCGCTGGAACGTCACCCCGCAGTCGCCGGTTCCGGTGGTGCGACAGACCAAAGAGGGTGAACGCGTCGCTGATCTGATGCGCTGGGGCTTGCTGCCGCACTGGGCCAAGGACCCGGCGCTGGCCGCCAAACTGAGCAACGCACGCGCCGACGGCGTCTTCGACAAGCCCTCGTTCCGCCAGGCGGCGCGGCGCCGGCGCTGCCTGCTGCCGGCCAGCGGCTTCTACGAATGGCAGGCCACGGCGACTGGCAAACAGCCCTGGTATTTCTCGCCAACGGGCGGCACCGACGCGCCGCCGCTGTTCGCGATGGCCGGCTTGTTCGAAGCCTGGCGCCCCACCGATGCTAAAGATGAGGATGAGTGGCTGCTCACTTGCTGCATCATCACCACCGACGCCAATGCGACCATGGCGCCGGTGCACGACCGCATGCCGGTGCTGCTGGGCCGCGAGCACTGGGACCTCTGGCTGTCGCGCGAGCAGCAGGATCCGGCGCTGCTCGCGCCCTTGCTCCAGCCTTGCGCGCCCGAGCTGCTGCAGGCGCGGCCGGTGGCGCGCACCGTCAACCGTAGCAGCGCCGAGGGCGAGACGCTGATCGCGCCGCTGGACTAGCCCCCAAAAGGCCGCACGCCGATCCAGGCGCCATGGGCCCAGAACGCAAAGCCGGCCCAGGCCGCCAGGCCGATGACCACGGTGGCCAGCGTGCCCGCCAGGCTGCCGGTCGCGTAGGTGGTGCCAGCGGCGCGGTCGCGGCCGCGGGCGGCGCGGAAGGCCAGCGCGGCCCAGACCAGGAAGGCGCCGAACAGCAGCAGGTCGGCCAGCGTGTTGTTGGACAGCAGATGGGCCAGCGCCCAGACCTTGACTGCCAGCACCATCGGGTGGTGCAGCCGCGCCTTGAAGCCGTTGCGCGGCACGTAGGCGGCCACCAGCAGCACGAACGCCGGCAGCGTCAGCAAAGCCGCCAGATGCCGGGTCCAGGTCGGTGACGGCCACAGCACCACCGGCTGCTGGCGCGCTTGGCCGTAGCCCCAGACCAGCAGCACAAAGCCGACGATCGACAGCGCCGAGTAGACGGCTTTCCAGGTCCCTTCGCCAACCCGGGCCCGGGTGCGGGTGCGCCAATCTTCGGCGACGATGCGCAGCGAGTGCAGACCGAGAAAAAGGACAAGACCAAGGACGAGCAGCAACATGATGGGCACCGGCGGTGTTGGAGCGGCGCTCATTCTCGCCGCCCGCTATGCTGAGCGCCATGAGCGCATCCACCCCCGCCCGCCCGCCGCGCCTGTACTGGGAAGACTTCCCGGCCGGCCACAGCATGGACTTCGGCAGCATGACCGTCACCCGCGAAGCCGTGATTGCCTTTGCCAGCGCCTACGACCCGCAGCCCTTTCACCTCGACGACGAAGCCGGCAGCGAGTCGCTGTTCGGTGGTCTGTGCGCCAGCGGCTGGCACACCTGCGCGATGGCCATGCGCATGATGTGCGACGAATACCTGCTCGACTCGGCCAGCCTGGGCTCACCAGGCATCGACCAGCTGCGCTGGCTCAAGCCGGTGTTCCTCGGCGACACGCTGCGCGTGCGCTTCGAGGTGCTGGAGGCGCGGCCGATGGCCAGCAAGCCCGGTGTCGGCCTGCTGCGCTCGCGCTGGGAAGTTCGCAACCAGCATGAGCTGCCGGTGCTCAGCATGGAAGGCTGGGGCATGTTCGGGCGCCGTCCCACCGCCCCGGTGCCCGCATGAACGCGCCAATGACGGCGCCGCGCGCCGACGCCGTGCTGGCCTTCTGGTTCGGCGCTGCGCCGCTGGCGACGCGGGCCGAGTGGTTCCGCAAGGATCCGGCCTTCGACGACGCCGTGCGCCAGCGTTTCGGCGCCAGCATCGAAGCGGCGCTGGCCGGCACGCTGGGGCCGGATTGGTCGACCACGCCAGCCCAGCGCCTGGCGCAGCTGCTGATGCTCGACCAGTTCACACGCAACATCTTCCGCGGCAGCGCGCGCGCCTTTGCCGGCGACGAACGCGCGCTCGGGTTGGCCCGCGCCCTGGTGGCCGATGGCAGCCACCTTGCGCTGGCGCCGCTGCAGCGCTGGTTCGTCTACCTGCCGTACGAACATGCCGAAGACAGCGCCACCCAGGATGACAGCGTGCGCCTGTTCGAAGCCCTGGCCAGCGCCGACCCGGCGCTGGCTGGCGCGCTCGACTATGCGCAGCGCCACCGCGACGTCATCCGCCGCTTCGGTCGCTTCCCGCACCGCAACGCCTTGCTCGGCCGCGACAGCAGCGCCGACGAACTGGCCTATCTGCAGCAGCCCGGCTCTGGCTTCTAGCCGTGCCCCGGATCGGGGGGGCAGCGGCACCGTTGTCGCCAGGGTCTGGAATAAGTCGCGGTGCCCAGCCGTCTGTCGATGGTGCTCACCCCCTGACGACAAGGACTTGCCATGAAACACTTTGCCCTCGCCGCCTCTTTGGCCCTCGGCCTGATCGGCGCTGCCCACGCCGGCGCCGCAGCCGACAGCGCTGAAACCCACTTCCGCGCCATCGGCAGCGGTGACGTCCAGGTGCTGATGCGCGGCTACGCCGACGCCGCCCAGCTGCAGTGGGTCGGCGGTCCGCTCGACGGCGCCTACGCCGGCAAGGACGCCATCCGCGGCGTCTGGGAGAAGTTCACGCGTTCGCAAGGGCCGCTGGCAGTGACGCTGGAAAACGTGCAGGAGTCGGCCAACCCGAAGGGCGCCACCGTGACGGCCAACCTGCTCTTCGTCGGCAAGGCGCCGATCAAGGTGCGCTACACGCTCGTCTATCGCGACAACCGGGTCGTGGCCGAGACCTGGCAGATCGACCCCCAGCTCGCCGTCGGCGCGGCTGCGGCCAAGAGCTGACAGGCGACCACACGGAAACGCCGGCCGCAGCGCATGCGCCAGCAAGACGAGGCCGCGATCCTGGCCTGCATTCCGCAACTGCGGCGCTACGCGCGTGGCCTGACCGGCCAGCGCGAGCGCGCCGACGATCTCGTGCAGGACACGCTCGAGCGCGCCTGGAACCGCTTCTCGCTGTGGCAGCGCCGCGGCGAGGTGCGCGCCTGGCTGTTCGCACTGATGCACAACCTGTTCATCGACCGCGTGCGCAGCCCGCGCGCCCGGCTCGAGGAGCCAGCCGGCGACGCTCTGCCGGACATGGCGGGCGGCGCCGCGCCAACCGATCGGCTGGAGCTGCGCGATCTCGACCGCGCGCTGCAACGCCTGCCCGCCGAGCAGCGAGAGGTCTTGCTGCTGGTGGCGGTGGAGGAACTCAGCTACAAGGACCTGGCCGCCATCCTCGGTGTGCCCCTGGGCACGGTGATGTCGCGACTGTCGCGCGCCCGCGAAGGGCTGCGCGCCGAACTCGAAGGTCGCCGCCTGCCTTCGCGCATCCAGCGGGTGAGGTAACGACATGGACGACGACCGATCTCATCCCGGCGACGCCGGCGCCCCGATCACCGAGGCCGACCTGCATGGCTTCGTCGACCGTCAGCTGACCCCGGCCCGCCACGCCCAGGTGGCGCAATACCTGGCCGGCCGGCCCGACGAGATGGCGCGTGTGCGCGACTGGCAGCGCCAGGGCGAGTTGCTGCGCGACCTGCTCGACCCGGTGCTCGACGAACCGCTGCCACTGCGCCTGCCTTTGCAGCCGGCGCCGCCGGCCTACCCCTGGCGCGGCCTGGCCGCCGGCGTGGCCATCGCCATGCTCAGTGCGGGCACGGCGTGGGTGGCACGCGGCAGCATCGAAGGCGATGCCGCCCGGCTGGCAGCCGCCGACAAGGGCCTGGGCGACTTCGCCCGCCGGGCTGCCGTCGCCCATGCCGTCTACAGCCCGGACGCGCGCCGTCCGGTCGAGGTCGGCGCCGAGCAGGAGCAGCAGTTGGTGGCCTGGCTGTCCAAGCGCCTGGGCGCCCAGGTCAGGCCGCCGGACCTGAAGTCGCTGGGCCACGAACTGGTCGGGGGCCGCCTGCTGCCAGGCGGCGCCGGCCCGGTGGCGCAGTTCATGTACCAGGACAGTGGCGGCCAGCGGCTGACGCTGTACATCAGCCGCGAACACCCGGCCGGCGCCGAAGGGCCGGATGCCGCCTTCCGCTTCAGCCAGGCCGGCCCTACGAACGTCTTCTACTGGGTCGACCGCGAGTTCGGCTATGCCTTGTCGGGCGACCTCGATCGCGCAGCGCTGCTGCGCGTATCGCAAGCGGTCTACCGCCAGCTCGGGCCGAACTGAACGCGGCCCGCGCAGCGCCTGACCTCAGTCGACCTTGGCGCCCGAAGCCTTCACCACCGCCGCCCACTTCTTGGTCTCGGCGTCGATGAAGCGCGTGAACTCGGCCGACGTGATGCCGCTGGGGATCGCGCCTTGCGCCTGCAGCCGCTCCTTCAGCGCCGGCGAGGCCAATGCCTTGGCCGTCTCCGCCTGGACGCGGTTGACGATGTCCATCGGCGTGCCTGCCGGCGCCAGCAGGCCGAACCAGGAGCTGGCTTCGTAGCCAGCCAGCGCCGCGCCGCCGGCGGCGGCCACGGTGGGCGCCTCGGGCAGCGCGCTCGACGCCACCGCACTGGTGACCCCCAGGGCGATCAACCGGCCGCTCTTGATGTGCGGCATGGCCGAGGGCAGGTTGTCGAACATCACGTCCATGTTGCCGCCGATCAAGTCGATCAGCGCCGGGCCCGAGCCGCGGTAGGGGATGTGGACCATGAAGGTGCCCGTCATCGTCTTGAACAGCTCGCCGGCCAGGTGGATCGAGGTGCCGTTGCCCGAGCTCGCCATGTTCAGCTTGCCCGGGTTGGCCTTCAGCGCCTTGACCAGATCAGCGACGTTCTTGACGCCGTACTTCTGCGCCGACGCCGGGTTCATCACCAGCACGTTGGGCACACCCGCCACCAGGGTGACGGGAACGAAGTCCTTGACGTGGTCGTAAGGCATCTTCGGGTACAGCGACGGGTTGATCGCATGCGTGCCCACGGTGCCCATCAGCAGCGTGTAGCCGTCGCCCACCGACTTGGCGACTTCGGCAGCGCCGTTGTTGCCACCGGCGCCGGGCTTGTTGTCGACGACGAAAGCCTGGCCGAAAACGCGCTGCAACTCGGGCGCCAGCGCGCGCGCCAGGATGTCGGTGGTGCCACCGGCAGCAAAAGGCACGACGATGCGCACCGGCTTGCTCGGCCAGGCCGCCTGGGCCTGGGCCTGGGCCAGCAGCGGCAGCGCGGCGGCCGCCAGGGCCAACAAATGACGGCGGGACAGAAGGCGGGAGACTCTCATGCAAACCTCGGGGTTGGAATCCACCGAGTTTGCCATCCCGCGCCGGCGCCAGTGGCTACAGCTTGAGTTCGAGCCGCAGCTGCCAGTTCACATTCGACTGACTGGTCGTCGTCGCCGTCTCGCGCACCAGGCCTGCCAGCGTTGGCGCGTCGATGGCGTTGCGGCTCGTGTACTCGGCCGGCGCCAGGTTGCTGGCCGTCAGCCGCAGCGCTGCCGCCGGGTTGAAGGTCCAGACACCGTAGGCGTCGAAGACACGCTTGCCCGACACCGTCAGTACCTGCTCGTCGGACAGCTGGGTGCGGTAGCCCGGCACCCAGTTCAGGTTGCCGCCCAGCTTCAGCGGCGTGCCCGCCACGCGGTAGTCGGCGCCCAGGTTGGCGGTGGCCTTGGCCTGCTGGTCGAGCCGGTTGTCGGGGCCGGTCACGCTGTCCACGCGCGAGCGGAACAGGCTGAGGTTGCTGCGCATCTCGACCGCCGGCGCGCCGCTGACCCACTGGCTGAGCTGGAACTTGGCTTCCAGCTCCAGGCCCTGGGTGGTGGCGTCGCCGATGTTGCGCGTCTGCGCCACCCAGCGTGGCACCGGGCTCCAGGCCACCGTCTGCAGCGTGGTCACGCTGCGCATCAAGTCGGTGATGCGGCGGTGGAACAGATTGGCGCTGAGCACGCCGCCGGCCGGCAGGTAACGCTCGTAGGCCAGGTCGATGCCGGTCGCCAGTTCGGGCTTGAGGCCGGCGTTGCCGATGCGGTCCGGGCTCAACGGCTCGTTGGTGCCGCTGGCCGGATAACGGCTGCTGACCGAACGGCGCGCGATCAAGGTGCCCAGCGCCGGCGCCCGGTAGCTGCGTGTCAGGCTCATGCGCACCTGGTCGCGGGTCTTGGGGTCGGGCTTCCAGACTGCGTGCAGCAGCGGCGTGGCGACGCTGCTCTGGTTCGTGGGCCGGCTGCCGTCGTCGGCCTGGCCGCGTGTCGTGATGCCTTCCCAGCGCAGGCCGGCATGGGCGCTCCACTGCGGGTTGATCGCCCATTCGTCCTGAAGGTAAGCCGCCAGCCGGACACTGGTGGCTTGCAGGTTGTCGGCACTGTCGCCGTCGTCCGACGCCCCGGTGCCCAGCGTGACCCGGGCCTCGGTGCGCCGCATGCCTTCGACCTCGAGGCCGCCGACCAGGCTGTGCTCGGCGCCGGGCTGGGCCGCGCCGCCGAGCAGGTTGCTCAGCTTGGTGGTCAGGTTCAGCGAACGCTCGCGCGTGGTGCGCAAGTCGTCCAGCGCGCGCAGCGGCACCGGGTTGCCGGTGCGCAAGTCTTCGCGCAAGGATTGGTTGATCGAGCGAAAGCCACCGGCGCTGCCGTTCATCTCGACGCGCGCACCGCTGTCCAGGCGCTGGCGCCACTGGCCGTTCACGCGCCCGGTGGTGAAGCGGCTTTCGGTGTGGGCCTGCGACAAGTCGTACAGCGTCAGCGCCGCCGGCAGCGCCAGGCTCTGGGTCAGCACCGACTCGCGGTGGCTGTCGTTTTCGGCGTGGAAGATGCTGGGCGACAGCATCAACATGTCGCCGCCCTCGCCCAGCCGCCACTGCAGCCGCGAATTGACGTTGATGCCGCGGCGCGTCTCGCGCGTCTGCGCGCTTTCCTGTTGAACCCGGGTGACTGCACCGCTGGTCAGGTCTTCGCGCACGCTGTCGGTGACGCTCTCGGACGCGCGCAGGTTGCGAAACGCCGACGCCGCCAGGTTGTAGGTCAGCGGCCCGCTGCTGTCGTTGTGGACCCAGTTCATGCCGCGCGTGATGCGCCCGTTTTCATAGGATCCGCCGAGCCGGACGTCGTTGAGCCGGCGCCGAAATCCCTCGCGGGTGATGATGTGGATGGTGCCGGCGACCGCGCGCGCGCCGGTCTCGGCGGTCGGCGCACGCAGGATCTCGATGCGTTCGATCTGCTCGGGCGTCAGCGACTCGATCGAAAAACCGCGCGAGACCGGCTGGCCGTCGATCAGGATCTGCGTGTAGCCGCTGCCCAGCCCGCGCATGCGCGGCGGCCCGCCGCGGCCCGGGGCGCCCGGCGTCGTGATGCCCGGTAGCCGGCGCAAGACCTCGCCCAGCGTGCCGTCGCCGAACTTCTCGATCTCCTCGCGGCCGATGACGATCTTGGCCGCCGTTGACTGCCGGCGCTGTTCGGTGTCCGACTCGCGCCCACCCGTGATGTCGACCTTCTGGCCAGTGGCTGGCGGCGGCGCGGTTGGCACGGTCGGCACGGGCGCGGGGTCCGGCGCGGTCTGGGCCCGGACCGAGAACGCAGCGAGCAAGGCCGCGCACAGCGCGGTACGAGCGAGGGTGTGGTTATGCATGGCGCGCGGATTGTCACCGCAGCCGCTCGTCCCCGCAGGGACCTTCACTTTTCTTTGCCTGTGTCACCTGGGCGACGCTCGGGTGCGGGCCAATCCGGGTTGTCGCGCCGCGGCGCCGGCCGCAAGCTGTGCCCCCAATCATTGCCCCGCGGAGACCACCATGCCCCTGACCCGACGTGCCACCCTCCATTGGGCCGCCGGCGCCGCCGCCGCCCTGGCCGCACCCGCGCTGCGCGCCCAGGCCTGGCCGACGCAGCCGGTCAAACTGATGATCGCTTTCCCGCCCGGTGGACCGACCGACATCACGATGCGCCTGCTGGCCGACAACGCCAGCAAGCTGCTCGGCCAGCAAGTCATCATCGAAAACCGGCCCGGCGCCGGCGGCACACTGCCGGCGCAGCAACTGCTGACCGCCAAGCCCGACGGCCACACGCGGGCGCAGATTCCGCTCGGCGTCTTCCGCCTGCCCTACACCACCCGCATCACCTGGGACCCGGTGAAGGACATCACCTACATCGTCGGCATCACCGGTTATGCCTTCGGTGTCGTCGTGCCGGCCGACTCGCCCATCAAGGCCTGGGCCGACTTCGTCGCCTACGCCAAGGCCAACCCCGGCAAGCTGAGCTACGGTTCGACCGGCGTGCTGACCAGCCCGCACCTGACGATGGAAGACATCGCCCAGCGCCTGGGGCTGGAGCTCAACCACATCCCCTACAAAGGCAGCGCCGACCTGATGCAGTCGCTGCTCGGCGGCCAGCTGATGGCGGCGGCCGACTCCACCGGCTTCGCGCCCCATGTGGCCAGCGGCAAGCTGCGCGTGCTCAACACCTGGGGCGAGAACCGGCTGCCCAAGTTCCCCGACGTGCCCACGCTCAAGGAGCTCGGGATTCCGCTGGTCCAGGCTTCGCCCTACGGCATCGGCGGCCCCAAGGGCATGGACCCGGCACTGGTGGCGCGCATCCACGACGCTTTCAAGCAAGCGATGGAAATGCCCAATCACATCGAGGTGCTGAACCGCTTCGACCAGGCGCTGATGCACATGACGCCGGTGCAGTACACCCGCTTCGCCGAAGACACCTTCCGGCGCGAGAAGGCGCTGGTCGAGAAGCTGGGGCTGGCCAAGCCGAACTGAGGGGCGGGGGGGGGGCGAGCAGCCACAGGGGAGCGACACCACCTGGTTTGGCGGTGCGCCTGGCCACACATTCGATGGTCTTGCTCACTTGACCGGGATTGCGAAGCTCGCGCCTTTCTGCGGTCGCGTCTTCGCTTGTATTCCTGCTTGGGCAAGCAGCAGCCAGTATTCGCCGAAGGCGCTTGGCCAGGCAGCGCCACGACGTTGGCCCGAACTTTCTAGTGTGGTGTTGCACGCTGTGAGGCACTTAAGAAAACCGCTGGATTTGGTCCTGGGGCTAGGCGCAAACCGGCGCGATACCCCGTGGTATCGCGATGATTTGCAACGACGCCACGGGGCCAAAGACGCGGTTTTATGTGCCGAATAG
>JAUYAJ010000130.1 GCA_030693565.1 Rubrivivax sp. | reverse complement strand
GAGCGCAGCGCCTGCGGCCGAGCCGTCGGCCAGGCCAAGCATGCGTTCGAAGCGCCGGTTGCAGCGCACCAGCACGTTGCCACGCAAGTAGGCAATGCCGGCGGTGGAGCCGTCGAGGATGGTCGTCAGCTCGCGCAGCAATTGCTCGTTGCGGCGCTGCGCGCGCTCCTGGTCGGTGACGTCCATCGTGACCACCGAGGTCGTCGGCCGGCCTTCGGCCAACGTGCCCGGTTGCACGCGCGTCAGCAGCCAGCGCTGCCCGAGCTCCGGGTGGCGCACGGCGTAGCGCACTTCGGCACGTTCGCGCTGGCGCAGCGCTGCCTGCAGCCGTTCGTACTCGGGCAAAGATTCGGTTTCGACGAGTTCGCGGCTGATGCCTTCCAAGCCGGCAGCAGCCGTCGACCGCCGCGCGCTGCCGTCAGCGCTGCTGGGCGCCGGCAGCAACCAACCTCGCGAGGGGTCGTAAGTCGCCACGCCGACGCTGGCGGTGTCCATCAGCATTTCGATCTCAAGCCGCGCCAGGTCACGTTCTTCCTCGGCACTGCGGTCCTCGATGACGGCCATGACCTGCCAGCCACCGGCGGCGCCGGCGCTGGCCCGCAAGCGGGCCGCAAGCGGGCGGCGCGCGCCGGCAGGCAGCGCCAGCGTGGCGGTGGCTTCCAGGCTTGCCGTCGCGCCGCGCAGATCGGCGCGCAGTGCGCCGCTGTGCCAACCCAGCAAGGCCTGCAGTGGCTCGTCGAGCTTGTCGATCCGTGTCGGCGCCAAGCCCGCCAGGCGCTCGAATTCGCGGTTGTGCTGGAGCACGGCGCCTGCGTCGTCGAAGATGATCACAGCGGCGCCAGCGAGGTCTAACCACTGCAGCAATTGCTCCTGGGCCGCCTGCGCCACGCTGCGCGCGCGTTGCTCAGCGGTCTGGTCTTGCCACAAGGCCAGCCACAGGACGCTGCCATCATCTGCCGGCAGCGTTTGCAGGCTGACGTTGCAGTGCCGCTCCTGCCCGCTGGCGTCGACCAGCCTGGCCTTGTGCAGCCGACCGGCAAGTCCGGCGTCCTCCGTTTGCGCGGGTGTCAGCCATTGCCGACCGAGCACCTGCTCACGCGCCAGCGCCGCCAGGTCCAGGAAAGCTGGATTGGCGTCGACGACGCGCCATTCGCCGTCAAGCAGCGTGACCGGAAACGGTGTCGCCCACAGCCGCGCCAGCATCGCGGCGCTGGTGGCATCGGCCAGCACCGGCGGCAGCGCCGCCTCAGGCACCGAGTTGTCGCGCGTTGCGCAGCGCGACCAACAAGGCGCCGTTGACCTCGAAGGCGCCGAGCAGCAGGCGATCGGCGCATTCGCGGATTTCGAACACGGCTTCAGCCTCGATGGCACGCACGAGTTCGAGGTAGGGCAGGAACGGCCCTTCCTCACCCAGCAAGGCCTGTTGCACGCGCTCGGGCACCGGCACCGCCTTGAGCAGGTCGGCAAAGGGCTGCTGCAGCAGTCGGTCGAGCAGCGAGAAGACGCCGCAGATGAACAGTTCGCCGCGCATTTCGGCGTCGCCTGACGAGCGCATCAGCTCTTCCATCAGCATGCCTCGGCGCACGGCGGCAAACATCACCGGTTTCAGGTTGCCATCCTGGCTGGCTGACACCAGCAGCAGCGCCAGCCAGCGCTTGAGCCGCTGGTAGCCGAGCAGCATCAGCGCATGGCCGAAGGAGCCGACCTCGACCGACAAGCCAAAAGCCGGCGAGTTGATGTAACGCAGCAGGCGAAAAGCCAGCGTCGGATCCTTTTTCAGAATCGCCTCCAGGCGATCGACCGGCAGCCCGCTGTCGACGCCATTCATCAGCTCCATCACGACTTGCAGCCCGGGCGGCACCGCGGTGCGGCCCTTGGGCGACGCGAGTGGATCGTCGAACGGCCAGCCGAGCACCGCCACCGCGCCGCGCTGGAACGCGGCTTCAAGGTCGGCGCTGGTGCGCACACCGGCCTGGATGGTGGTGATGGGGCCGACACCGGCCGCCGTCGGCATGTCACCCCGGCGCTCCTGCCCAGGGTCGACGATGGCGTGCGAGAAACAGCGCAGCACCTCGACCGGCGGGTCGGTCATCGGCCGGCCCTTGAGCACCAGCGTCATGCCGGCCGCGCGCGCTTGCTGCAAAGCTGCGGCGTGAGCCGGATCGGTGGCCATGAAGGCCGGCACTTCCACCATCAGCTGAGCGCGCGGCGGCGCCGCCAGCACCGACAGCAGCAAGGCCTCGCCGGCGATGGTCAGCAAGGCTGGCGCCGTCGGCGCCGCCGCGGCAGCGCTGCCGGCACCGCCGAGCGGGCGCAAGGTGAGGGACATGGCCGTGTCGGCGTCGGGCCAGACCTCGGCCAGCGCGCTCAGCAGCGCAGCGCCGTCGAGCACGGCGTCGGGGCGATCGGGAAAGATCGTCAGGCGGGTCGAGACGACGGCGCGCTGGCGGTCGATCAGCGGGCTGTAGCCGATGGCCAGGTGGCCCAGGATCGGGTGGTCTTGCATGCGGCTCAATGCGGTCGGGGCCAGGGCCCGCGCCGGACTCGCCGGCGTCAGGTCTTGATGTAGTCGAACAGCGACATGCGCTGCACCATCGAATAAGTCTTCAACGCCGCATCGTAGCTCGTTTGCCGGCCCTGGAACTCCGAGATCGCCTGCACCATGTCCAGGTCCTCGGCACTCGAACGTTCGGTCTGGGCGAACAAGCGCAGATCGGCCAGCCGGCCACCGATGGCGTCACCGCGGTTGAGCAGCTCGCCGACACGGGCGCGCAGCAGGTTCAGCGTCGTGAACGACTCGTCTGCCGACGTCAGACCCGCGGCGGCAATCTGCGTCGGCGTCAGCGACGGCGTGTCGGACTTGAGTTCGGCCACCGCGTCGTCCAGGCCCTTGAACAAGGCGCTCTCGCCG
This sequence comes from Rubrivivax sp., assembly GCA_030693565.1. GTDB lineage: Bacteria > Pseudomonadota > Gammaproteobacteria > Burkholderiales > Burkholderiaceae_C > Rubrivivax. The sequence continues at coordinate 14,038 of JAUYAJ010000130.1, read as the reverse complement.
GTGCCGGGGTCGACCCGCCAGGCGGCGCGGCCGTCGACGTTGATCGGCATCTGCTCGCGGGCCGCGGTCAGCCGCTCGGTGCTGGCGCCGGCGCTGGTGCTGACGCCCACGCCCGGGCCGCCGTCGACCATGGGCACGCCGGGGCCGGACCAGGACGGGAAGAACAGGTAGTTGCCGGTCTCGTCGGTGCGGTTGGCGATCGCCAGCAGCTGGGTGCGGATGCCGTCGAGCCGGACCGCAAGCGCCTTGCGCTCGCCCGCCGAGTACGACGCGTTGCCCGCCGCCACCATCACCTCGCGCCCTTGCTGCAGCAATTCGCCGGCATCGCCCAGCGCTTGTTCGGTGAGCGTCATCGCGTTCTGGCTCGCTTCCAGCGCCCGCATGTCGGACTCGGTGCGCGACAGCGTCACCAAAGCGCGCTCGGCGCGCGCCGCGGCGGTCGGATCGTCGCTGGCGCGCTGGACGCGTTTGCCGCTGGTCAGCCGATCTTGCGCCGAAGCCATCTCGCGCTGGCGCGCCTGCAGGTTGGTCAGTCCGGACTCGTGCGAGGCCAGCGTGGAGGTTCTCAGGCTCATGGGGGTAGTCCTCGTTCAGTCCAGCGCTGACCGTCAGCGGCCAGCCGTCTGCAGCAAGGTGTCGAAGACGCTTTGCGCGATCTGCAGCATCTTGGCCGCAGCCTGATAGCTCTGCTGATAGTGGATCAGACGTGCCGCTTCTTCGTCCAGGTTGACGCCAGACGCCGAAGAGCGGCGCTCGGCGGCGGCGCTGGCAATGCCGCCGGAGATCTCGGTTGCGGTGCGCGCGCCCTGGACGCGCACGCCAATGTCGGCCATTGCCGCGCCATAGGCGTCGGTGAAACGGTAGACCGAGGTCAACGATGCCTCGCCCAGCACACTGCCGGGCACGAAGGCCAGATCGCGCAACGCCGCCAACTTGAGCGCGTTGGCGTTGTCGATGATCTGACCACCCTCGTCGGCAGCGGCCGCCAGTTGACGCGGGTCGCTGATCATGAGCATCAGATTGCCGGCGTTGATCGAGGCCGCGGCGCGACCGGCGAACAGCGGCCCGCCCGCATTGCCGTCCAGATCCAGGCCGGCAGTGTGCACATCGTTGATCTGCGTGGCCACGGCGGTGGCCAGGCCGTTCAACATGTCGCGGGCGCGCACCAGATCGACGTTCTGGAAGCGCAGCAAGCCGCCGATCGAGCCGCTGTACAGGCTGTCCTCGGAGGAGATCTGGCGTTGGTCGGTGCCGGTGCCGATCATGATCGTCGAGCGCTGGCCGTCATTGGCGTCGACACCGACCGACAGCACCTCCGACTGGTTGCTCAGAACCAGGGTCTGGGCACCACCCAGGAACACCGACAGCGAACCGTCACTGGCCTCGATCGTGGTCACCGGCACCAGGGCGCTCAGGCGCTGAATGAGCTGATCGCGCTGGTCCATCAAGTCGTTGGGCGTGTGGCCCGATCCGCGCACGGCGGCCACCTGCTGGTTCAAGGCGGCGATGCGTCGCGACAACTCGTTGACCTGGCCGATGCTGACCTTGAGGTCGCTGGTGACGCCCCTTTGTTGGTCGTCCAGTTTGCTGTTGGCGGCATTGAAGCGCGACGCCAGCTCGTTGGCACGGGACAGCACGACCTGGCGCGAGGGGATGTCATGTGGCCGGCTCGCCAGGTCCGACATCGCACCGAAGAGCTGGCTGGCCGCGTGACTCAGGCCCGCCTCGCCCATCGGGAACACGCCTTCGAGGGCGGCGAGCTGCTCGTAACGGGCATTGTCGAATGCCGACTGCGATGCCGTGGTGGCAGCGTCCCTGACCAGGTGCTCGTTGTAGTTGCGGTTGACGCTGACGATGTCCGCGCCCTTGCCCATGAAGCCGGCGCCGCTGAAATGGCCCTTGCTGGTGGCCAGCTCGACGGTCTGGCGCGAGTAGCCTGCGACGTTGGCGTTGGCGATGTTGTGGCCGGTCGTCTGCAGCGCGGCCGAGGCCGCGAACATCGTCCGCACCCCCATCGACATCAATGGCGATCCGCTCATGGTTCAGCCCCTCAGGTCAGGGTTCGCTGCAGGCGCAGCGTGGTGTTGATGACGCGGGTCAGCTTGTCGGCATAGGCCGGATCGGTGGCGTAGCCCGCGCGTTGCAGACCTTGGGCGAAGCTGCTGGCGTCCTTGGCCTGCGCCACCGTCTCGCGGTAGCGCGGGCTGTCTTTCATCAGCTTGGCGTAGTCGGCGAACGACTCGGCATAGCTGCCATAGGCGCGGAACTTGGCCACCACCTTCTGCGCCTGGCCACCGACGTATTCGGTGGTCGTGATCTCGGCCACCGGGCCTTGCCAGTTGGCGCCGGCCTTGATGCCGAAGAGGTTGAACGACGGCGCACCGTCGGCATGGCGGATCTCTTTGCGGCCCCAGCCGGTCTCGTGCGCGGCCTGGGCCACCATGAAGGCGGCCGGGATGCCGGTCTGGGCTTCGGCGCGGTCGGCGGCGGCCTGGTGCTGCTGGACGAAGCCGGCGGCGCCGACCTGCGGCAGCTTGACGGGCTTGGGCGTGGCCTCCAGCGGCGCCGGCGTGTTGTTGGCCGATCGGGTGACCGGGATCGGGCCCGGCGACATGCCCATCTGGCGCTCAAGGTGGCGGGCGATGGCGTCAGACAGGCCGCCCGGCAGCCCGGTCAGCTTGGTGGCGAACTGGGTGTCGAGCATTTCGGTGCCGAGCTGGCTGCCACCGTTGTCGAGCATGCCAGACGACATCGTCGAGGCCCGCATCGTCTTCATCAATTCGTTCATGAACAGCGATTCGAACTGCTTGGCAACTTCACGCACCGCCGCCTTGGGGTCGCTGGCGGCGCGCGAGCGCAAGCTGTCCAGCGAACGTGTGTCGACAGCCAGGCCGGTACTGCCAGGGTTCAGATGGGGGATCGCGGCCATGCGGTGTCAGCCTCGGTCGGTGCGGAGCAAGTCCACGGTCAGATCACTTCGAGCTCGGCGTTGAGCGCGCCGGCGGTCTTCATCGCTTGCAGGATGGCCAGCAAGTCCATCGGCGTCGCGCCCAGCGCGTTGAGCGCCTTGACGACGTCGGTCAAACGCGTGCCGGCCGGCATCTGGATCAGCGCCCCGCCCTGCTGGGTCACCGCGATGTCGGTCTTCTCGCTGACCACGGTCTGCCCCTGGGACAGCGGGCCGGGCTGGCTGATCACCGGTGTCGAGCTGATGGTCACCGACAGGCTGCCATGGGCAACCGCACAGGCGCCGATGGTCACGGCGTCGTTGATCACCACCGAGCCGGTGCGCGCATTGAACACGATGCGAGCAGCCGGCTTGGCGCGCTCCAGCGGCAGGTTCTCGATGTCGGCCAGGAAGCCGACGCGGTCATCACTGCCCACCGGAACGCGCACGCGCACGGTGCGCCCGTCCAGCGCTGCGGCCGTGCCCGGGCCTTTGGCGCTGTTGATGGCGGCAGCCACGTTGCGCGCGGTGTGGAAGTCGGCGGCATTGAGATCGAGCTGAATCGTCTCGCCGTGCAGCAGCGGCGTCGGCACCGAACGCTCGACAGTGGCGCCGTCGGGGATGCGGCCGGCCGCCAAATGGTTGATCTGCACCTTGGAGCCGCCCGCCGAAGCGCCGGCGCCGCCGACGATCAGGTTGCCCTGGGCCAGCGCGTAGATCTGACCGTCGGCGCCTTTCAACGGGGTGGCGATCAAGGTGCCGCCGCGCAAGCTCTTGGCATTGCCGACCGAGGACACGTTGATGTCCAGCGGCTGGCCGGGCTGGGCAAAGGGCGGCAACTGCGCCGTGACCATGACGGCGGCGACGTTGCGCAGCTGCATCGCCGTGCCAGCCGGCACGGTCACGCCCATCTGCTGCAGCATCGCATTCAGGCTCTGGGCCGTGAACGGGGCTTGCGTGGTCTGGTCACCGGTGCCGTCAAGACCGACCACCAGGCCGTAGCCCACCAGCGGGTTGCTGCGCACGCCTTGCACCGAGGCCACTTCCTTGATGCGCGCGGCCGCTGCGGGGTGCGGCCACCAGAGCGCGCTGCTGGCAGCGACAAAGGCCAGGCTGATGACCCAGCGCACGAGACGGTCAGGGGTGGGCGTCATGGTTCAGATGGGCAGAACGCTGAGGAAGACACGCGACAGCCAGCCGACCGCTTGCGCGTCGGCCTGGGCACCGCGCCCGCGATGCTCGACGCGCACGTTGGCGATCTGCGCGCTGGGCACCTTGTTGCCGGGCTGGATCGAGCGCGGGTCGACCTGGCCGGAAAATCGCAGCACGTCGACGTTGGCGTTGACGCCAATCTGCTTCTCGCCGGCGATCAGCAAGTGGCCGTTGGGCAGCACCTGGCGCACGACGACGGTGATGGTGCCGGAAAAGTCGTTGCTGCTTTCGGTGGCGCCCTTGCCGGCAAAGGTGTTGGCTGAGGTGCCATCGGCCTTGGCACGGCCGAGATTGAACGAGCCGGCTGACACACCGGGCAAAGCGCTGACGCTGGCCGACAAGCTGCCTTTCTTGTCGATCGAGCTGGTCGACGACTGGCTGGCGCTGACCTTTTCGACGATGGTCACCGTCAAGGTGTCGCCGGCCAGCCGGGCGCGGTGATCCTCGAACAGTGGCCGGTAGTTGGCAGCCTGGAAGATGGCGCCGTTGGCTTGCGGCAGCTCCGTCATCGCCGCTGGCCGGACCGGCGTGGTCTCGGCGACGTCGACGCGCGGGTAGAGCATCGCGCAGCCGCTCAGGCCGGCGGCCAGGGCGATCAGGATCAAGGCGGTCTTCATCGTCTGGGGATTCAAAGTTGAGCGAGCTTTTGCAGCATCTGGTCCGAGGTCTGGATGGCTTTGGAGCTCAGTTCGTAGGCGCGCTGGGTGGCGATCATCGACACCAGTTCCTCGACCACGTTGACGTTGCTCCCTTCGACGAAACCCTGTTGCAGACCGCCCAGTCCGTTGGCGCCCGGTGCACCGGTGTTGGGCGCGCCCGAGGCCGCGGTCTCGGTGTAGAGGTTCTGGCCGCGCGGCTCCAGGCCGGCGGGATTGGCGAAGCTGGCGAGCTGGAGCTGGCCCTGGACTTGCGGCGCCGCCTGGCCGGGCACGGTGACACTGACCGTGCCATCGGCGGCGATCGTGACGCTCAGCGCGTTGGTCGGAATCGTGATGCCGGGCTGCACCGTGTAGCCGCTGTTGGTGACCATCTGGCCAGTGGCGTCGACCTGGAAAGCGCCGTCGCGGGTGTAGCCGGTGCTGCCATCGGGCATCTGGATCGGGAAAAAGCCGTTGCCCTTGACTGCGACGTCCAGGTTGTTGCCGGTCTGCTGCAAGCTGCCCTGGCCGAAGTTGCGCGTCGTGCCGGCGGCGCGCACACCCAGGCCGACTTGCAGACCGGTCGGCAGCGTCGCCGTCTCGGCCGTGTTGGCGCCAGCCTGGCGCAGGTTCTGATACATCAGATCCTCGAACACGACGCCGCCACGCTTGAAGCCGTTGGTACCGACGTTGGCGAGGTTGTTGGAGATCGAGTCCAGCTTGATCTGCTGGCCCTCCATGCCGGTCTTGGCTATCCACAGGGAGCGGATCATGGGCTTGTCCTTCGAGGAAGAAACCGATGTTCGCCCGAACTTGAGCCCGGTGACCCTGTGAAAAGAGGCCGCTTCGGCCCCTTTATCGGCGCTGACCAGCGGCGCCGGCGCTGTCGCTGCCCAGGCGCCTGGCGGCGCCCGTTACTGAGGCGCCAGCAGCTTGGCTGCCGCCTGCTCTTTCTGCTCGGCGCTTTGCAGCATCTTCATCTGCTGCTCGAACTGACGCGCGGCGGCAATCATTGCGACCATGGTCTCGACCGGGCTGACGTTGCTGCCTTCGAGCGCGCCGCCCTGGACCCTGGCCGTGGGGTCGGCCGGCAGGTCACCGTCGGCGCCGCGGAACAGCCCATCCACGCCGCGCAGCAGCTTGTCTTCCGGCGTCACCAGCTTGAGCTTGCCAGCGCCTTGCGGCCGGCCGTTGCCGACCGTGGTGGTGATGGTGCCGTCGGCGGCGATCTCGACCGCCGCGTTGGTCGGGATCGTGATCGGCCCGCCGTCGCCCAGCACCGGCAGGCCGGTCAGGCTGACCAGCACGCCCTCGGGGCTGACCTCGAGCGCGCCGGCCTTGGTGTAAGCCTCGGTGCCGTCGAGCGCTTGCACCGCCAGCCAGCCATTGCCTTTGACGGCGACGTCGAGCGAGCGCCCGGTGGTCTGGACCGGGCCCGACTGGCTGTTGTAGCCAATCGTCGACTCCAGCGCAAAGACGCGGGTGCTGGCGCCCTCGCCTTGCACCGGCACCGCGCGGAACGCCGCCATCTCGGCGCGAAAGCCGGTCGTCGACGCATTGGCGAGGTTGTTGGCCAGCACGTCCTGGCGCTGCAATGCCGCCTTGGCGCCGGCCATCGACAGGTAGACGAGGCGGTCCATTCAGTTTCCTTTGGGGGCAGGCGCGCGATCAGCGCAGGTTGACCACGGTCTGCAAGACCTGGTCGATGGTCTTGATGGTCTGGGCGTTGGCCTGGTAGATGCGCTGCGAGGTGATCAGCTTGACGAGTTCGCCGGTGAGGTCGATGTTGGACTCTTCGAGCGCACCCTGCTGCAAGTTGCCGGTGCCACCGCTGCCCGGGTTGTTCGCGGTCGGGCTGCCCGACATCACCGTGCTGGCCCAGAGGTTGCCGCCGAGCGGCTGCAAGCCGTTCGGGTTGATGAACTGCACCAGTTGCACCTGGCCTGCGGGTTTGCTCTGGCCGTTGGTATAGCGGGCGGTGACCTGCCCGTCGGGCTCGATGACGAAGTTGGTCAGCTGGCCCGACAGATAGCCGTCCTGGTTGAGCTTGGAGACCCCGAAGCTGGCCTTGAACTGGGTCATGCCGGCCATCTGCAGGCTGATGTCGGGAATTTCCTGGTAGGTCTTGCCGTTGACGACAGCGCGCGGAATCGTCAGCAAACCGGCCTGCGCCGTCGGCGTCGCTGCCCAGTCGGTCTGGAACATCGGGCTGTTACCGGTCCTGGCGTCGAACGAGATGATCAGCGCCGGCGCCATCGGATCGTTCGTCGCCTGGCCGTTGGCGGTGACGTAGACCTCCCAGCTATCGCGGTCGGCGGTGGTTGCCGGGTCGCTGTAGTAGGTGTTGTCGCCGGCCTCGATCTTGCGGAAGTAGTAGGTGAGCGCCGTCTCCTGCCCCTTGCCGTCGTAGGCGATCTGCGAGGTCGCGAAATGGGTCGTCTTGTCGACGCCTGTCTTGTTGAGGTCGAGCACCGAGGCCGGCCGGTTGGTCGACGGGAACGGTGTCTCGTCGGCCTTGAGGTTGATCTCCATCGACACCTGCGAGGTGATCTTGGCCTCTGCCGATCCTGTGGGCAGGTGCAGCGGGCCCGGGCTGGTCTGGCCCGCCGGAATGCCATACAGGTACAGGCCATTGTTGTCGGCCAGGAAGCGGGTGTCTGCACCGTTGGCATCTTTGCCTGGCACGACCTTGAACTGACCGTTGCGGGTGTACTTGACCAAGGGGTCGCCAACGGCGCCGACCTGGAGAAAGCCGCCGCCGTTGATCGCCAGATCGGTCTGGCTGGTGGTGACGCTGATGTTGCCTTGCGTGAACTGCTGCGACACCGAGGCAATCTGGGTGCCGATGCCGACGGCGCTGCCGCCAGTGCCGTTCAGCGACGCGGCATACATGTCCGAGAACTCGGCGCGTGCCGCTTTGGCGCCGTAGGTGTTGGCGTTGGCGATGTTGTTGCCGATCACCTCCAGGTTCTTGGAGGTGGCATTCATGCCGGACAGGCCTTGCTGGAAGCTCATGGTGGGGTTCTCAGTTGACTGACTTGATCTGGCCATAAGGAACGGTGCCGCTGCGGCGCAGTTCCAGATTCAGGGTGTCGCCGCCGGTCGCGACCGCGACCACACGGTCACGCATCAGCGCCGTGCTGGCCACGCTGGCCGCGCCGGCCTTGGCAACGACACGGAAACTGTCACCCAGCGCCGGATCGACGCCGGGCTTGGGAGTCCAGTCGAAACCATGGCGGCCGTTGCTCTGCGCGCCGAGATCGATGGTGTCGAGCACGGCGCCGGCGCCGCTCAGGATTTCGACCCGCACGCTGTCGGCCGCCGAGGCCAGTTCGAAACCGCCTTGCAGCTGACCGGCGTCGTTGACCGACAACCGGTTGCCCTCGAGGATGACGTCGCGCCCGACCAGTGAAGCGCCTTGCAGCGCCTGCATCTGCATGAACTGGCCGCCGATCGACTGGATGCTGGTGTTGAGCCGCTCGATGCCGGACACGGTCTGGATCTGTGCCATCTGGCTGGTGATCTGCGCGTTGTCCATCGGGTTGAGCGGATCCTGGTTCTGCATCTGCGTCACCAGCAGCTTGAGAAAGCGCTCGGAGCTGCCGGCCTCGCTTTGCGCCGAGGCGGTGCCGGTCTTGGCGGCCGTGGATGCGCTGAGGGTGTCGATGGTCGTCATGGTGGGTTCCCGGTGTCAGTCACGGCGTTCAGCCCTGGCCCATCTGCAGCGTCTTCATCAGCAGGCTGCGGGCGGTGTTCATGACTTCGATGTTGTTCTGGTAGGAGCGCGAGGCCGAGATCATGTTGACCATCTCCTCGACCGCGTTGACGTTGCTGTAGGTGACATAGCCGTCGCCGTCGGCGCTGGGGTGCTTGGGATCGTGGACGCGGCGGCCGGCGCTCTGGTCCTCGCCGACCGTGGACACGCGCACGCCGGCGGTCGAAGCGGCCTGGGCGCCAACGCCCATCATCACGGTCTGGAACACCACCTGGCGCGCCTTGTAGGCCTGGCCGTCGGGGCCGGCCACGGTGTCGGCGTTGGCCAGGTTGGAGGCCACCACGTTGAGACGCTGGCTTTGCGCGCTGACGGCGCTGGCAGCGACGTCGAAGATCTTGAACATGCTCATCGTTTAACTCCGAATGCCGTGGCGGGGTCCGACCCTCAACCCTGGTTGTGACTGCGCATGGCGTCGAGCATGGTGCGCACGCTGCCGTTGATGAAACGCAGCGTGGCCTCGTACTTGACCGTGTTGTCGGCGAACGCAGCTCGCTCGCGGTCCATGTCGACGGTGTTGCTGTCCAGGTTGGTCTGGCTGGGGGTGGCGTAGCGCAAGGTCGGGGCGACGCGGCCGCCGCCAGCGAACAGGTCGGCCGTCACCGGCGCGCCCAGCGCTTGGCGGTCCTGCGCGCCGCCGGTGGCCTGGCGCAGCGCCTGCGAGAAGTTGAAGTCGCGCGCCTGGTAGCCCGGGGTGTCGGCGTTGGCAATGTTGCTGGCGATGACACGCTGACGCTCGGCGCGCAGCGTCAAGGCGGTGGTCTGAAAGTCCAGCGATGCGGTCAGGCGGTTGATCATCTCTCGCTCCCGGTGGCATGGGATGTCCAGGCACGGAGCCCGGGTGACGCATTCTGGGCAGCTGCCGGGAAAACTTCAGTCCGAATAGCGGCCAGATCAGCCGTCAATTCGCCGCCCGGCTCAGGCTGGGCCTGACTACATTCAATGCCGTGAACATCCCTGCATCCGCCCTGCCCACCCGCCGTCCGGCCTTGCCGGTGGCTGGCCTCGTTGCCACGGCCCTGGCCTTGCTGGCTGCCAGCGTCGCTGCCCAGCCCGCAGCGCCCAGCCTGGACGCTGCGACGCTCGAACGCGCCACCCAGCTGATGGTGCAGGCCGCAACGGCTGCAGCGCCAGCGGGTGCGCGCATCAGCGCCAGCGCCGGCACCCTGGACCCGCGACTGCGCCTGGCAGCCTGCGAGCGCATCGAGGCCCAGCTGGCCCCCGGGGCGCCGAACTGGGGTCGCACCCGGGTCGGCCTGCGCTGCGTCCAGGGCCCGTCGGCCTGGAACATCTATTTGCCGATCCAGGTCTCGGTGATGGCGCCGGGGCTCGTCGCCAGCGCAGCGCTGCCGGCCGGCACCGTCATCCAGCCCGGGCATCTGGTGCCTGGCGAAGTCGACTGGGGCGCTGACGCGTCGCCGGCCATGAGTGACGCCGGCGCAGCCATCGGCCGCACCCTGCTGCGCCCGCTGGGCAACGGTCAGGCCTTGTTCAGCGGCCAGCTCAAGCAGCGCCAGTGGTTCGCCGCCGGCGACACGGTGCGCATCGTCGCCCGCGGCAACGGTTTCTCTATCAGCGGCGAAGGCGTGGCCTTGTCGAACGGCCTGGAGGGCCAGGCCGCGCGCGTGCGCACCGACAACGGCCGCGTGCTCAGCGGATACGCTGTGGCCGAGCGTCGGCTTGAGGTCGCGCTGTGATCAATCAGTCGAAAGACCCCTCGCTTGCCATGGGGTGCGAAAATATTTTGCGTACAGACCTCAAGTTGGCAGGCCAGACTGCCGATAGACCGTGTATGTCAAAGAGGACGGGCCTCACAGGCACAGTCCGATGGAGCACACCATGAAGATTGGTTCATTCGATAACAAGCTTTCCCCCGCCCCGGTCGCCAGCGAGCGCAAGCCGCCAGCAGCACCTTCGGGCGCTATGGCACAAGCCAGCGCCAAGGTCGAGTTGTCGGCCACGGTGTCGGCCATGGCCAAACCCGGTGCCGACACCAGTTTCGACAAAGCCAAGGTCGACCGCATCGCGCAGGCGATCCGCGACGGCAAGTTCGAGATCAACGCCGACGCCATCGCCGACAAGCTGATTGCCAACGCCGAAGAGTTGTTGGCCGGCCGCACACGCTGACGCCGACCACCAACCATTGCCTTTGCCCACGGCTGAGACTCGATGCTCAATTCCGCGATTGAACTGCACGCCATGCAGCGTGCCGCCGAACTCGAAACCCCGCTGCGTGCGGTGGAGGATCGACTGCTCGCGCTGGCCACTGCACTGTCCGCCCACGATGCCGTGGCGATTGACCGCGAAGCCTGCGAACTGCATCGTGCGCTCGCCGCTGCCATCCAGCACTTCGGCCAGGCCGCCCGCAGCGGCGGCATTCCCGCCGCATTGCGTCAGCGCCTGGCGCATGCCGGCGCCAGCGTGGCGGCCCAGCGTGAAGCGCTGGCGCGCGCCACCGCTGCGCTCGATCGCGCCATCGACGTGCTGATCCCGAGCGCGCCCGCCAGCGCCACCTACGCCGCCAGCGGCAACACAGACCGCGCCGGCGGACTGGCTGGCGCCTACCTGAGCGCGTGATTTCGCGTCACTTCTGACGCCAACCGCGGCGCCCGCCGCACCCGACCACCGAGTTTCCCCGCAGTCGCGCCACCGCGCTTTGCGGCGACAATCTGCGCCAAATCATGTTGGGCCGCGCAACCGGTTGCGCCGACTCGAACAAGCCAGATGCGCCGCTGCTGCCTGCAGCCGCGCAACGGAGCGGAAAAAAAGCGTTGGGAAACCCCAGTTCCTTCATCGACGTCGAGCAGACGTCTGCGGGTGCCCGTCACAGCGGCGCCAGGCGTGCCTTTGTCCTGCTCGTGCTTGCAGCGGCCGTGTTGCTGGCCGCGGCGGTGCTGTTCCTGCTCGCCTTCCGCCTGCCCGGCACCGCGGTGCTGCACGAAGCCGGCACGCTGCGGGCGGCGGTGGCACGGCTGGGTTGGCAGGCCGCCCAGGGCGCCGACGCCCAGCCACCGGCACTGGCTGATCTGCAGCGCGCACGCGCAGCGGTCGACAGCGAACTGCTGGCGCTCAAACTCGACCTGGCACGCGAAGACATCACCAGCAGCGCGCTGCTGGCCTTCGAGGCGCGCTGGAGCACCGTGCGCGCCGGCCTCAGTGGCCAGGACCCTGCATTGCCGTCGTTCGCCACCGTGCTGGCGCTGTCGACCGCGTCCGACCAACTGGCCGCGGAGGTTCGCGACCAGCTGGTGAACCGCCATGCCCAGCTCGAGACCTGGCTGAAGGTGTTGACCGTGTTGCTGGCTGCGACCTTGCTGTTGCCGCTGCACGGCCTGTGGCGCCAGCGCCAGCGCATGCGTGCATCGCTGCACCAGTTCTCCGATCACATGGGCGCCGGTGACTGGCAGGACGCCGTGCAGTCGCTGCGCGACGAGCGGCTCGGTCCGCCTTCGGCCTTCGATGCGCTGGCCAGCGGTGTCGAAGGCGTGATGGTGGAAACCGAGCGGCGCTGGCAGGCGCTGGCCGACCTGTCGGCGGACTGGTACTGGGAGAGCGATCCGCAGCATCGGCTGTCCAGGCTGTCGGGGACGGCCCCGACTTGCTCGGTCCAAGGCTGGCAGCCGAGCGACTTGATCGGCCGCCGGCGCGACCAGATCGCCTTCTACGAAGCCCCGGCGATGGGCTGGGACGCCTTCCACGAGCACCTCAACCAGCAGCGGCCGTTTCGTGACCTCGAGTTTGCGGTGCGTGCGCGCACCGGCGAACACCGGGTCTGGGTGACGATCAGCGGCCGACCGCGCCTGGACGCGCATGGCGAGTTCGTTGGCTATGAAGGCGTTGGCCGCGACATCACCGAGCGCAAGAGTGCCCAGCAGCGGCTGATTGCCAGCGAAGAGCGCTGGTCGCTGATGGCCGGCTTGTCGTCCGACTGGTATTGGGAGACCGACACCGAGCATCGGATGCGGCCTTTGAGCCCTGAGCTGTACCGCCGTTTTGGTGGCATGGCCGAGCGCGTCGAAGGCCGCACGCGCTGGGATGCCCACCACGACGCACTGACCGCCGAGCAATGGGCCGAGCACCGCGCCGACCTGCACAGCCGGCGGCCCTTCCGCGGCCTGCAGTACGAAATGGAGTCCGCCGGCGGCCGCTTTCTGTGGGTGTCGATCAGCGGCATGCCGCGCGTCGATGACCGGGGGCAGTTCCTGGGTTACCACGGCATCGGCCGCGACGTCACCGTGCGCAAGCAGGCCGAGCGGCTGCTGCTGCGCCACAACGAGGAATTGCAGCGCGCGGTTGCCGAGCGCACCCACGAATTGCAGCAGCTCAACGTCGACCTCGACGCCTTTGCCCGCCAGCTGGCCCATGAGCTGCGCACGCCGATCGGCCATGTGCAAGGCCTGGCGCGGATGATCGAAACCCGCGCCGGCGCACGCCTGGATGCCGAAGAGCGCGAACTGCTGTCCTTGCAGGTGCAGGCGGCTCGGCGCATGCGCGACACTGTCGACGCCTTGCTGTTATTGGCGCGCTCGACGATGCAGACGATGCCGGTCGAAGAGGTCGACGTCAGCGCGCTGGCGGCGGCGGTGGTGGCGGAATTGCCCGAGATCGAGCGCGTGGCGCCGGTCAGCTGGTCGATCCAGCCCGGCCTGCGCGCCCAGGCGGCTCCGGCCGCGCTGCGCATCGTGCTCGTCAACCTGATGGGCAACGCCGCCAAGTTCAGTCGCAAGATTGCCGCGCCAACGGTGACGCTCAGCGCCGCCAGCGACCCCGATGGCCGGCTGCGCTTGCGTGTCCAGGACAACGGCGCTGGCTTCGAGCCAGCACAAGTCGGCCGTCTGTTCACGCCCTTCGGCCGCTTGCACACCGGCGACGACTTCCATGGCACCGGCATTGGCCTGACCATCGTGCAGCGCATTGTCGAACGCCATGGCGGCAGCGTGGCCGCCGACGGCATGCCGGGACAAGGCGCGGGCTTCGAATTCACGCTGGCGCCGTCGCGTCAGCCGGCGCTGGCCTGATCTTCAGCTTGCCAGTGCGATGACGGTGTCCGCAAGGTGCAGGACGAACGCGGTGCAGGGGCACGGCACGCCGCTCTAGACTGGGGCGACGGTCAGACGGATTCGACTGACGTCACAGACCGGGAGACCCAGATGGCAGACAACGGTGACAACTTTCGCCAGGAGCTCTTGAAGCTCGGCATCATTTCCTACCGTGAGTAGGACACGCTGTTGTCGATCGCCAGGCGCTGCGCGGTAACCATCGGCGTGCCGACGGGCGCCGCCGGGGCATTGATGGGCATGAAGGCCGGCACCGTGGTGGTGCCTGGTGTTGGCACGCTGTCCGGGAGCCTGGCGGGCTTTCTGGCCGGGCTGTCGGCGGGCACGATGATGTGCACTGCAGCCAACATGGCACACCGCAAGGAAATGCGCCGCCTGCTCGACAACTAGTGTGGTGTTGCACGCTATTCGG
>JAUYAJ010000127.1 GCA_030693565.1 Rubrivivax sp. | reverse complement strand
CGACGTCTGGACCAGCATGGGCTACGAGGCCGAGAACGAAGAGCGCCGCAAAGCTTTCATCGACTGGTGTGTCGACGACGAGATGATGGCCGCGGCCCAGCCCGACGCCTTGTTCATGCACTGCCTGCCGGCGCACCGCGGTGAAGAGGTCACCGCCGAGGTCATCGACGGCCCGCAGTCCGTCGTCTGGGACGAGGCTGAAAACAGGCTGCATGTTCAGAAGGCACTCATGGAGTACCTTCTGCTGGGCAGGATCGGATGAGCGGGCGATACGGCCGCATCGGCTGACATGGCCGACTGGCTCGCGCTGGCTGCCGACACCGCGCACGACCTGCGCGACGAAGCGGCGCTGCGCCGCGTCTACAGCACCGGGCCGGGCCCGACCTCGCTCGTCAAGGTGGCCGACCATGTGCACCCGCTGTACCGGCCTTACATCGAAGCGGCGCCGTTCGCGGTGCTGGCCACGCGCGGTCCGGATGGAAGGCTGGACACCTCGCCGCGCGGCGATGCGCCGGGCTTCGTCACCGTCGCCGACGAGCGCACTTTGCTGCTGCCGGATCGGCGCGGCAACCAGCGCATCGACAACTTGCGCAACCTGGTGCACGACCCGCAGCTCGCGCTGCTGTTCCTGATCCCCGGCTGCGCCGAAGCGTTGCGCGTCAACGGCAGCGCACGCATCAGCGCCGCGCCCCCACTGTGCGCGCGTCTTGCCGTCGACGGCCACGCACCCGCCTCGGTGCTGGTGATCACGGTGGCCAGCGTGTTCTTTCAATGCGCGCGCGCGATCAAGCGCAGCGGCCTGTGGGACCCGGCGCGCCACCTCGCCGCCGGCACCCTGCCCTCGCCCGGTGCCATCCTCGAATGCCTGGGCCAGGACACCATCGACGGCCCGGCCTACGACGCCGCGCTGCAGGCGCGCCAGGCCGCCACGCTGTACTGAGCCCTGCGACCGGGACGGTTGCCGTAGCATCGGACCGCAAGAACAAAGTCGACCAGCGAGGGAGGGCCGACCATGAACACTTCGGCAGCAACGATCTGCCTGCGCTGCATGCTGGGCGCCTGGCCTGTGCTGGCCCTGGCCCAGCCGGCTGCGCCGCCGGCACCGCAGCGCGTCGAGATCCAGGGCAGCGGCGCCGAGCAGGCGCGGCGCGATGCCGTCGGCGCCTTGCTTGTGCTGCCGCGCACCGAACTGCTCAAACATGGCGACACCCGGCTGGCCGACGCACTGCGCCGCGTGCCCGGTGTCACCGTCATCAGCGGCGGCGCGCGCGGCCCCGAAATCCGCATGTCGGGCCTGGGCGGCGGCTATACCCAGCTGCTGCTCAACGGCGAGCCGGTCCCGCCGGGGTTTTCGCTGGAAACGCTTTCGCCGGAACTGGTTGAACGGATCGAGATTTCGCGCAGCGCCAGCGCCGACCAAAGCCAGCAGGCGATCGCCGGCAGCATCAACATCGTGCTGCGCCGCGCGGCCACGAGCCGCCAGCGCGAGGTCAAGCTCGGCCTGGCCAGCCAGTTCGGCCGCCCGGCGCTGAGCGCCGACGCCCAGCTCGGCGACCGCGACGGCGCCTTGTCCTGGGGCCTGGGTCTGGGGCTGGCCAGCGAGAGAAGGATCTGGCCGATGTCGCTGGACCAGCAGGTGATCGGCGCCAGCGGCACGCCGACCCAGGCTTACACGACGCGCAAAGACGAGTTCAACCGCAACGACCGCCTGACGCTGACACCGCGCGCGAGCTGGGCGCTGACGCCCAAGCAGACCCTGGGCACCGACCACCTGCTGCAGTTCTTTCACGCGGTTGGCGGCGCGCTCGACCGCCGCGACAGCACGCTGGGCGCGCTGCCGCAGTTCGCCCACAACGACTTGCTGCTGAACGTGCGCGGCCACCAGCTGCGCAGTCGCGTCAACTGGACACTGGCGCAGGACGACGGCACGAAGTGGGAGCTGCGCGCCGGCCTGACGCGCCAGCGGCGCGACTCGAGCGCCGACTTCGACGGCTTCGACTTCAGCGAGCGCTGGATCCGCGACGCCCATGTCGACTCGCTGGCGGTCGACAGCGGCTTCACGCTGGCCGGCCGGCTGCGCAAGCCCTGGCGCGACGCGCACACGCTGAGCCTGGGCTGGGACGGCGAACAAAGCCGGCGCAGCGAGGACCGGCTGCAACGCGAGCAGCCCTTGCCCGGCGGCCTGCCGGTCGACAACCTGGACGAGGTCTACGATGCCCGCGTGCGCCGGCTGGCGCTGTTCGTGCAGGACGAATGGGCACTGGGCCGCGGCTGGACGGCGACGCTGGGGCTGCGCTGGGAAGGCCTGCACACCGTCAGCGAAGGCAATGTGTTCGACGGCGTCAGCAGCCGCGCCAGCGTCGTCAGCCCGGTGCTGCAGGCGCTGTGGCGCGTGCCGGGCAGCAAGGACCAGCTGCGACTGGGGTTGGCGCGCAGCTACAAGGCGCCAACGCCGCGCGAGCTGATGCCACGCCGCTTCGTCGCCAACAACAACAGCCCGACCACGCCCGATCTTCAAGGCAACCCGACGCTGCGGCCCGAGCTGTCCTGGGGGCTGGACGCGTCGTGGGAGCGGCCGCTGGGCAAGGCCGGCCTGGTCGGCGTCAGCGGCCACGTCAAGCGCATCGAGCAAGTGATCGTCGATGAACTGTTCCAGCAGAACGGCAGCTGGGTGCTGCGGCGCGCCAACGGCGGCGTGGCCTGGGTCCAGGGGCTGGGGCTGGAAACCCGGCTCGCGCTGCGCCCGCTCTGGCCGGCGGCGCCGGCGGTCGACCTGCGCGCCAACTTCGGCCTCAACCGTTCGCGGGTCGAAGCCGTTCCCGGGCCCGACAATCGGCTCGCCCAGCAGACGCCGGCCACGCTCAACCTGGGCATCGACCACCGGCTCGACGGCTTGCCGCTGAGCTGGGGCGCCAGCTTCAGCTTCGCCGCGGGTGCGCCGCAGCGCCTGTCGGCGACACGCTTTGCCGACAAGTCGCACAGCCGCGTGCTCGACGTCTACGGCCACTGGAAAGCCAGCGCCGGCACGCAGTGGCGGCTCGCGCTGAGCAACCTGCTGCAGCCCGACCAGGTCGACCAGCGCCGCGTGCTCGACGGCGCCAGCCAACACCTGGTGAGCGAGCGCCTGCGCACAGGCGCCGGGCTGCGGCTGACGCTCGAGCAGGCTTTGTAGCGCGCAGCCGGTCAGTAGGTCGCGCGCCCGCCCGAGAGGTCGAACACCGAGCCGGTGCTGAACGAGCAGTCTTCGCTGCACAGCCAGGCGATCATCGCGGCGATCTCGCCGACCTCGACGAAGCGGCCCATCGGGATCTTGCCGAGCATGTAGTCGATGTGGGTTTGCTGCATCTGCGCGAACATCGCCGTCTTGGCCACCGCCGGCGCCACCGCGTTGACGAGGATGCCGCGCGTGGCCACCTCCTTGGCCAGCGACTTGGTGAGCGCGATCACGCCGGCCTTGGACGCGCTGTAGTGCGAGGCGTTGGGGTTGCCTTCCTTGCCCGCCACCGAGGCCACGTTGACGATGCGGCCCCAGCCCTGGGTCAGCATCTGCGGCACGACGGCGCGGCAGGTCAGGTAGGGCGCGACCAGGTTGACCTCGATGACACGGCGCCAGACCGCCGGGTCGAGCTCCCAGGTCGGCGCGTTGCCGCCGGTGATGCCGGCGTTGTTGATCAGGATGTCGATGCGACCATGCTGCTGGACAGCGGCGGCCGCCGCCGCGGCCACGGCGGCTTCATCAGTCAGCTCGACCGTCTGCCCGCTGACCGGGCCGAAGGCGGCCAGGGCCTGGCAGGCGGCGTCGAGCTGGCCGGCGTCGATGTCCCACAGCACGACGCTGGCGCCTGAGCGCAGCAGCCGCTCGCTGGTCGCCAGCCCAATGCCCTGGGCGCCGCCGGTGACGACGGCGACGCGGCCTTTCAGATCGATCTGGTTCATGCGAGTCCTTTCAAGGTTTGCGGCGTCGCCGCGCAGTCGGCGATGTACTGGCGAATGATGTCTTCGAAGTTCTGCTCGGGCTGCAACCCGAGGCCGGCCGCGCGGCGCGCGCTGGCGCCCTGCGGCCAGTTGGCAACGATGCCGGCGATGCGCTCGTCGCGCTCGAAGCGCACCAGCGCGCGCACCTTCGGCCCCGCCACCGCTTCCAGCGCCGCCAGCATGTCGCCGACACGCACGTTCAGCGCCGGCAGGTTCAGCGCCAGCCGGCCACCCAGCGCAGCGCGGCTGGCTTCGAAGACGGCGATCAGGCCTTGCACGGTGCGCTGCGGCGACGACACCGGGTGCGAGACCTCGGGCGACACCGGGCAGACGGCTTCCTCGCCGGCCAGCGGCTCGCGGATGATGCCGCTGAAGAACGACGACGCGGCGCCGTTCGGCCGCCCGGGCCGCACCGTCACCGTCATCAAGCGCGCGGCGCGGCCGTCGATGAAACCTTTGCGCGTGTAGTCGGCCACCAGATGCTCGCAGACCAGCTTGTGCATGCCGTACGAGGTCTGCGGCGCCGGCAGCGTGTCGTCGGCAACAACGGGCGGCATCGGCACCGACACATCGGGCCCGAACACCGCCACCGAGCTCGAAAACACCAGCCGCGCCGGTGTCGCGCCGGCCTGGGCGCGGGCCCGCAGCGCGTCGAGCAAGGCGCGCGTGCTGTCCAGGTTGGAACGCAGGCCGAGCTCGAAGTCGGCCTCGCATTCGCCCGACACGGCCGAGGCCAGGTGGAAGACGCCATCGAAGTCTTCGTCGCGCAGCGCCTGGCAGTGGTCGAGCAAGGGGCCGACGCGGGCCTGCACGCGGGCGTCGGCCAGCAACTCGGCGCGCGGCGGCGCCTGGTCGGCCAGCACCAGGGTCTGCAGCGGCCGGCCCGCCAGGCTGCCTTGGGCCAGCAGTGCCTGCGCGAGCCGGCTGCCGACGAAACCGGCGCCGCCGGTGATCAGGATCTTCATCGTGGTTCTC
>JAUYAJ010000163.1 GCA_030693565.1 Rubrivivax sp. | reverse complement strand
GGCGCCGAAGATGGCTTCCATCGGAAACTTGTCGAACAAGCCGTCCTTCATCATCTCGCGGGCGCCGCCGCCGCCTTCTTCGGCGGGCTGGAACACCAGGTAGACGGTGCCGTCGAAGTTGCGGTGCCGGCTCAGGTGCTTGGCCGCCGCCAGCAGCATCGCGGTGTGGCCGTCGTGGCCGCAGGCGTGCATCTTGCCGGCATGCTGGCTGGCGTGGGCGAACTGGTTGTGCTCGGTCATCGGCAAGGCGTCGATGTCGGCGCGCAGGCCGACGGCGCGGTCCGATGTGCCGTTCTTGACGATGCCGACGACGCCGGTCTTGCCCAGGCCGCGGTGCACCGGAATGCCCCAGTCGGTGAGCGCTTTGGCAATCACATC
Organism: Rubrivivax sp.; assembly: GCA_030693565.1. GTDB lineage: Bacteria > Pseudomonadota > Gammaproteobacteria > Burkholderiales > Burkholderiaceae_C > Rubrivivax. The sequence goes on along the minus strand of JAUYAJ010000163.1, from coordinate 635 downwards.
GGCGGTACGTTCCTCCTGGAAGCACAGCTCGGGATGGGCGTGGATGTCGCGTCGGATCGCGGTGACGGTGCCGGCATCGGCGAGGATCGATTCGATGAGTTGCATGGCGGCCCTGGCGTGCGTTGCGATGATGGTGCGAAGCATCTTAGCGCGCGGCAGCAGCCACCGCCTGCGGCTGTGACATCATGACCGGATGAGCGCCGCCGACCCCGTTGCCGACCCCTCTGTCGCCACCGTGACCACGGTGCACGCAGCCTGCCCGCACGACTGCCCCGACACCTGCGCCATGCGCGTCAGCGTCGAAGCCGGGCGTGTGGTGCGCATCCAAGGCGACCCCGACCACCCGCCGACGGCCGGCGTGCTGTGCACCAAGGTGTCGCGCTATGCCGAGCGCAGCTACCACCCCGAGCGTGTGCTGCAGCCGCTGCGCCGCAGCGGCCCCAAAGGCAGCGGGCAGTTCGAACCGGTGAGCTGGGACGAAGCGCTCGCCGCCATCGCCCAGCGGTTGCAGGCGATTGCAGCGCGCGACCCCCAGGCCATCCTGCCTTACAGCTATGCCGGCACCATGGGGCTGGTGCAGGGCGTAGGCATGGCCGGGCGTTTCTTCAACAAGCTCGGCGCGTCACGGCTGGACC
>JAUYAJ010000120.1 GCA_030693565.1 Rubrivivax sp. | reverse complement strand
TGACGCGTCGACAAGCCGGTGCGCAGCGCCTGGCGCAGGTTGGTGACGTTGTCGGCGTCAACCTCGAGGTCGGAGTCGCGGGTGACGCGGAACTGCGAGAACGCCTCCACCGTGCGGCCGGGGAACAGCTCGGCCAGATGGGCGCGGATGACGCTGGTCAGCAGCACGAAGCCCTGGCGGCCGCCGCACAGCGCGCCCGGCATGCGGATCACCCGCGGCAGCACGCGCGGCACCTTGACGATGGCGATGCGGTTTTCGCGTCCGAAGGCGTCGCGGCCGCCCAGGCGGACGATGAAGTTCAGCGACTTGTTGGCCACCAGCGGGAAGGGGTGCGACGGGTCCAGGCTCACCGGCACCAGCAGCGGGCGCACCTCGGTCTCGAAGAAGGCCGCGACCCAGCGGCGCTGGGCGCTGTCGCGCTGCTCGTGGTTGAGCACGAGGATGCCTTGACGCTCCAGCGCCGGCATCACCTCGTCGTTGAAGAGCGCGTACTGCTCGTCGATCAGCGCGTGCGCGGCGGCTGAAACTTCGGCCAGGTCCAGGTTCGACACCCCGGTGCCGGGCGCGCGCGCGGCCTCGATGTAGTCGGCGACCCGGATCTCGAAGAACTCGTCCAGGTTCGACGACACGATGGTCACGTAGTGCAGCCGCTCGAGCAGCGGCACGTCGGCGCGCCGCGCCTGCGCCAGCACGCGGCGGTTGAACTCGAGGATGGAGCGCTCGCGGTTCAGCAGCGTCGGCACCGGGGCCGCGGCAGGGGGGGTCTTGGTGCGCGTCATCGGTTCAGGGGCTGCAATCCAGGTGGGCCGATGGCGGCGCTCAAACCGGGAAGCTGCCAGGCAGCAGGATGCTGCGGTCGACGGTGCCGATCTTCGTGTGACCGCAAAAGGCCATCGTCAGGTCGAGCTCCTTGTGGATGATCTCCAGCGCCTTGGTGACGCCGGCCTCGCCCATCGCGCCCAGGCCGTACAGCATGGCGCGGCCGATGTAGGTGCCGCGCGCGCCCAGCGCCCAGGCTTTGAGCACGTCCTGGCCCGAGCGGATGCCGCCGTCCATGTGGACCTCGATCTTCGAGCCGACCTCGGCCACCACCGCGGGCAGCGCCTCGATGCTGGACTGCGCGCCGTCGAGCTGGCGCCCGCCGTGGTTGCTGACGATCAGCGCGTCGGCGCCCGAGTCCACCGCCAGGCGTGCGTCCTCGACGTCCTGGATGCCTTTGAGGATGAGCTTGCCGCCCCAGCGCTTCTTGATCCACTCGACGTCGCCCCAGTTGAGCTGGGGGTCGAACTGCTGCGCCGTCCATTCGGACAGGCTGCCCATGTTCGCCACCCCCTTCACATGGCCGACGATGTTGCGGAACTCGCGCCGCTGCGTGCCCATAATGCCCAGGCACCAGCGCGGCTTGGTCATCATGTTGACGATGTTGGCCAGCGTCAGCTTGGGCGGCGCCGACAAGCCGTTTTTCAGGTCCTTGTGGCGCTGGCCCAGGATCTGCAGGTCCAGCGTCACCACCAGCGCGCTGCAGTTCGCTGCCTTGGCGCTGTCGATCAGGCGTTCGATGAAGTCGCGGTCGCGCATCACGTAGAGCTGGAACCAGAACGGCGCCTTGGTGTGCGCGGCGATGTCCTCGATCGAGCAGATGCTCATCGTCGACAGCGTAAAGGGGATGCCGAACTTTTCGGCGGCCTTGGCGGCCAGGATCTCGCCGTCGGCATGCTGCATGCCGGTCAGCCCGGTGGGGGCGATGGCCACCGGCATCGCCGTGGGCACGCCGACCATCGTGGTCGCCGTGCTGCGGCCTTCCATGTTGACGGCGACACGCTGGCGCAGCTTGATTTTCTGGAAGTCGCTCTCGTTGGCGCGGTAGGTGCTCTCGGTCCAGGAGCCCGAGTCGGCGTAGTCGTAGAACATGCGCGGCACGCGCTTCTGGGCCAGGATGCGCAGGTCTTCGATGTTGGTGATGACTGTCATGTTCGGGTCTCCTCCAGCCCCGATGCTAGCGGCGTCTGCGCCTGCGGGTCGGCGGCCGTCGCGCAGCGCTGGCCCGCTACCATCGCACGATGACCGAATCGACCCCCTTGCCCCCGCGCCCGCACTGGCAGCGTGTGCTCTGGCTGGGCGCCGGCCTGCTGGCGCTGGCCACCGGCGTGATCGGCATCTTCCTGCCTTTGCTGCCGACCACGCCCTTTGTGCTGCTGGCGGCGTTCTGTTTTTCGCGCGGCAGCGAGCGCTTCGAGCGTTGGCTGCTCGAACACCGGCGCTTCGGGCCGATGGTGCGCGACTGGCGCGCCTCGCGCGCCATCCCGCTGCGCACCAAGCAGCTGGCCTGGACGATGATGGCGCTGGGCTCGGCCTGGGCCTGGTGGCTGCTGCCGCCGCGGCTGGGCTGGCTGCCGGCGGCTTGCTGCGCGCTGGTGGCGGTGTGGATGTGGCGGCTGCCGACGCGTGCAGCGGTGGTGGCTGGCGAAACGCCCTAGGCTGCCGCAGAACAGGGCGGCATAAGCCCTGCTCTTCGGTCATTGAAACGTCATCGAAGCGGCGCACAATCAGCTCTGTTGAAGGCGACAACCGACCGCACCACTGGGCGGAGTCCGGAACCCGTAACCGGCGCCAGATCCCGTCGTGGCCATGCCACGTCCGGTAGCGAGAAGGGCCACCCCTGCGGTGGCCCTTTGCTTTGGGCGATCGCCTTGGCTGATCAGACCAGGTCGTCGAACAGCTCCGGCCCGTCGTCATAGGCGGCTGCGACGCGCGGCCGGCGCAGCGCCTGTGGTGGCAGTGCGGCGGCGGGCCTGGACAGCGCGCCGGCGCGCACCCCCAGCAGCCGCAGCCGCCGGCTCAGGTCAACACGTTTCAGGCACAGGCCGGCGGCCTGGCGGATCGCCGCGGCGTCGGCGGTGGGCGCCGCCAGCGTGAGGTCGCGGGTCACCGTCTTGAAGTCGTCGAAGCGCAGCTTGATGCCGATCGTGCGCCCGACATAACCCTTGCGCTGCAGGTCGGCCGCGACTTGTTCGACCAGCTGGGTCAGGATCGGCGTCAGCGTGGCGCGGTCGCGCACCGCGTGCAGGTCGCGCTCGAAAGTGGTCTCGCGGCTCATCGACACCGGCTCGCTGTGGGTGACCAGCGGCCGGTCGTCGACACCGTGCGCGGCGTCGGCCAGCCAGCGCCCGTAGCTGCGGCCGAACTGCTGCACCAGCCAGCCGCGGTCGCAGGCGGCCAGCTGGCCGATGGTCTCGATGTCCAGCGCCGCCAACCGCGCGCCGGCCTTGGGGCCGATGCCGTTGATGCGCCGCACCGGCAGCGGCCACAGGCGCAGCGGGATGTCGGCCTCGGTCAGCACCGTCTGGCCGTCGGGCTTGTCCAGCTCCGAGGCCAGCTTGGACAGCAGCTTGTTCAGCGTCACGCCGATCGAGCAGCTCAGGCCGGTCAGGCGGCGCACGTTGTTGCGGATCTCCTGCGCCAGC
>JAUYAJ010000102.1 GCA_030693565.1 Rubrivivax sp. | reverse complement strand
CCCTGACTGCGGCCCGCACCGGCCAGCGCGGCAGGGCCGGCCGCGGCATAGGCGCCGGCCACGGTGACGCTGGGCACGTCCATCCAGGTTTCGGTGCAGCGCTCGAAGGCGTGGCGGTGGGCGGGCGAACGCGCCTGCCAGGCCAGGCACTCGCGCTCCATGGCACGCGAACGGCTGGGACCGTGCAGCCGCGCGACCCAGACCGCGGCCTCGGCGGCGATGTCCCGCGTCACCACCGGCGGGGCGTCTGCGGGCCCGGCGCCCGCTTCAGCAGTGTGCTGCCTGGCCATGGCTACCAGCCCTCCATCCAGCAGGTGACCAGCAGCGTCGCCCGGGCGATGTGTTTCTCCACGGCGCTGACGCTCAGCCCGTGGCGCTGTGCGATCTGCAGGTAGCTCATGCCGTCGATGCGGTGTTCCAGGTAGATGGTACGGGTGCGCTCGGTGAGGCGGCCCAGGCACACGCCCAGCCGCACCAGGCGCTCGCGCGCCAGCACCGTGGCTTCGGCGCTGGGCGCGGTGTCCACCAGCGGCAGATCGTCGACCAGCAGCTGCTCGCCATGCGCCGCGCGGGCCCGGTGGGCGTCGATCGACAGGTTGAGTGCAGCGCGCATCAGGAAGGCCTCGGGCTGGGCCACCGGCGTATCGCGTTCATAGGCCGCCAAGCGCACCCAGGCTTCCTGCACCAGGTCGTCGGCATCGTCGCGCGTGCGCCCGCGCCGCAGCAGCGCGGCCCGCACGCGCGCCAGAGCGGCCTTCCAGTTCCCGACCATTGCATGCGCCTTCCAGCCCGGGCCATCGTCAACACCCGGCCCCGCCGATGCTAGACCGGCCGGCCCCGTAGCGCCACCGGGGGGCCGCACCAGGCCCGGCACGGACGCAGACGCAAAGGCCAGCGGATGCGAAGGCTGCGCCGGTGAAACCAGGCGCAGCCGCGCCGGCCCTGCGCACCAGAGACAAGCCCGGTTTCGTTCGGTGCTGCCGGCGCAGCGCGACCCAGCCGACAGCGGCGGCCGTCACCCCGCCCGATCCCGGCACGGCCCCGCACCGGGCAACGGCACCGGCACCGTCACCAACCTTCCATCCAGCACGTGAGCAGCAGGGTCGCCTTGGCGACGTGGCGCTCCACCGCGTTGGCGCTGATGCCGTGGCTGCGTGCGATCTCGGTGTAGTTCAGGCCGTCCACGCGGTGGGCCAGAAAGATGTCGCGCGTCTTCCCGTTCAGCCGGCCCAGGCACACGCCCAGCCGCGCCACGCGCTCCTTGCCCAGCAGCACCGCTTCGGCACTGGGGGTGCCGTCGATCAGCACCTCGTCCTCGAGCTGCACTTCCTCGCCCTGGCTGAGCCGCCGGCGGTGGCTGTCGATGGACAGGTTCAGCGCCGCCCGCATCAGAAAGGCCTCGGGCTGGTGCACGGGCTGCTCGCGTTCATAGCAGGCCAGCCGTACCCAGGCCTCTTGCAGCAGGTCGTCGGCGTCGTGCTCCGATCGGCCGCGGCGCATCAGCGCGGACTTGACGCGCGAGAAGGCCGCCTTCCAGTTGTTGACCATCGGAGCTGGGCGCGAAAGAAGGGGCAACCGTCAAAGTCCCTGGGCCCTGACCCCATGCGCCGCCGCCGCTCCTGCGGTTCGACGGGCGAAGGCTCTAGGTGGAACTGACGGGATGGAGCCGAGCCTGCGGTCCATGCGCTGCAGAGCTTTGCCCAGGAAAGAGACAGCGGACTCTCGGCTGTCGAAGCAGCCATGCCGACGCACTGCGCGGGTCAGCTCGGCCTGCACCTCCTGGGCTGCCTCGTCGGCCATGCCAACGATTCGCTGCAGCCGAGCCGACAGCGCGTCGGAGTGCGCCGGACTGGATGTCGAGCCGCGCCTGCGGTCGGCAGCAGTGCCCAAGGCACTGGCCGCGCCTGGCGTACATGACACAGCAAGTGGATCGGCCGACTGCCGTCTTTCGCGAGGCTTGGCTCGACTCGGGCCCGGTCGCAGCAGTGGCGAAACCGAGCTCAGCAGCGTGGCGCCGAAGTGCGCCACCGGCGGGGTTGCTGGTTCCGAGCTGACGACGAAACGAATCCTCTCAACCCCGCGAACTGACAGGTCGTCAACGACCTTCCGCCAGTCGAACGCACTGGACACCGACTCCGGCCAGACGCCAAGCACCTCACACTGGCCATTGGCAAGTGAACCGAAGGCCGAGCGCACTAGCCACTCATTCGAAGTGCCATCCTCCTTGCCCCGCGTCGACAGAGTAAAGAAGCGCACAAAGACGTAGCGGCAGCACAGAGGGCGGCGCGCCCAAAAGCTGGCTTGGGCAGTTGGATGCCTGCTGCTCACGTGATGCTCCCAAAAGAAGACGCCGACGGCGCGAACCTTCGCGCCTGACGCCCCGCTCTGAACCCTGCCTCTACCACTTCTCGGAACCTCAAGTCTAAGGAACTCTTAGAGAAATGCAAACCAACTTCTAAGAACCTCTTAGGGTGGCGCGATCACCCTCCTCGACCGAATCTCGAACACCAGCACTGCAAGCCTCGGCCGTGTTTGGCGTGCGCCTGCGTCAGGCGCGGGAGCGAATGGGCATCAGCCAGGAAGCACTGGCTACGCGAGCTGGGATTGATGAATTCTCAGCAAGCGCTCGAATCAGCCAGTACGAGACTGGCAAGCATGTGCCTCGATACGAGATCGCCTGCAGGCTGGCAGAAGTGCTCGGGGTAGCTGTCGCATTCCTCTATGCCCAGGACGATGCGACTGCGCAGATGTTGCTTCTTTGGCACGACGCTCCCATGCCTGACAGGCAACGGGCTATCACAGCTCTCGAGCAATAGACGCCACATCCGCCCGCTCTGAGCGATGGGCGACCGAGCACCTAGCTGAGGATCGCGATTCGAGCGAGGCTGCGTGGAAACGCGTGTAGCCGATCGCCCGGCGGCACAGCTGGACGGGCCGCGGCAGTCGTTGAATGCGTTCAGCGTGAAGAGATCAAGGTCGTGGGCGTGCGATCTACGCTCTCATCGCCGCCATCAGCGGCCCGGTACCGAGGATCTTGATCGCGCCCCTGAGGTTGTAGGCCAGAACTTGCGAGCACATCTCGGCTCGCACGCGAGGCAGCGTCCTGGTCAAGAAGTGACTCGATCCGATCCAAGCCTTGAGGGTTTTCCAAACACATGCTCGACGTTCTGTCTGCGTAGCCTCATGGCCTCGGTCGCGCCCTCACTATCCCGAGCTGTCAGCTTCCAGGCGACCCTGCGTCTAGTGAAGCCGGAATCGGCTGCGGGCGCGTTCGCAGGGTCCAAGCGAAGGGACTAGCTCTTCAGGGTCAACCCTTAACTCGGGCCCCTGGTGCGCGCGTCCAAGCAGGGTAATCTGCGCTGGGCCGGCCATCATCAACCACAATGCCCCCGCTCAGCGCCTCGCCCGATCAGACTGCTTATCGAGTCGTCTCGCGAGCGTTACGAAGAAGTGCCTCCGAACGATTTATCCTGCCTCCGTCTCGTGGCGCAATTTTCCAACAGCAGGCTTGGCTTGAGAGTATTTAGGGCGTCTGTTCCGCCTCCTCACGGAACAACCAGGCGAAGTGAGTTCCTGCGGCAGCACTAAGGGAGTATGGGTTGGTAACGAAATCCACGGCGAAGTCGAATCTGGGAAACCTCTACAAGATGAAGATTGACCTTCGGGTCCTTGATCATCTCGGTATCAAGCTCTACAGCAATGCTGCCGCCGTCCTGTCGGAAGCCGTGGCCAATGCGTGGGACGCGGATACGCAGAATGTCCAGATCACCATTACTCAGTCCGAGATTGTTGTCAAAGACGACGGGATTGGAATGGACCTGAACGCGATCAACGAGCGCTTTCTTTCTGTGGGCTACGACAAGCGCGCTACTGAAGGCACCAAGTCCCCCATCGGACGAGCCTTCATGGGACGCAAAGGCATCGGCAAGCTTTCGCTCTTCTCAATCGCCGAAGAAGTAACGATTCACACGACCAAGAACGGCGAGAATCATGCATTTCGAATGAGCATCTCGGAGATCGAGGCCGCCATTCGCCGGGACAATGTCTATCATCCGACGCCGGTTCCCTTCGCAGGCCCTAAGGTCGGCACACGAATTGTCTTGGCCAAGCTCAAGCAGCGGAGGCTAGCCTTGGCTGCGGCCGGTCTTAGAAAGCGCATCGCGCGGCGTTTTTCCGTGATCGGGTACAAAGGCCCCAAGGGGGATAAGTTCAGCGTCTCAATTAACGGCGCGCCGATTGGCCCTCAGGATCGGGACGATCTGAAGAAGGTGGAATTCCTGTGGGAGTTCGGTGCCGCCCGCATCAACAAGGCTGATTGTCCGTGTCTACTGCATTCGGACGTTATTTCGGACGAGGTTTCGAAGAAGCCCTTGTGGAAGGTTCGTGGTTGGATCGCGGCGGCAGCACGACCTATCGACCTGCGAAACGACGAGTCGGGCAGCATGAACGGCATTGTGGTCGTGGCTCGTGGCCGGCTCATCCAAGAGAATCTTCTCGACAAGCTCAACTTCAACCGCATCCTCAACAGTTACGTCACCGGACAGGTGGAGGCCGACTTCCTCGACACCGACAAGGAAGACGATATCGCGACGAGCGACAGGCAACGGCTAGTTGAGGATGACGAGCGGTACATCACCTTGCTCGCGTTCCTTCGACAGTCCCTACTGAACGTCTCGGACTCATGGTCAACTCTTCGGAACGAGGTCCGGGGAAAAGAGGTTCAAACCGAGAATCCCGCGCTCGCGGAGTGGATTGGCGCTTTACCATCCAGTCAACAGAGTGCGGCCCGAACCATGCTCGGAACCATCCAGGGCATCGAGGTGGACGACGTGGACGAGCGGAAGGCCTTGTACAAGGCAGGCGTGTTGGCGTTTGAACGTCTACGTCTGCGTGATGCCAGCCACCGGCTTAGCCTCCTCCCCGAGCTTACGGCCGCGAAACTCCTTCCATTGATGTCAGATCTCTCGGACCTTGAAGGTTCGATGTACAGGGACATCGTTCGGGAACGGCTCACCGTCATTCAGCAATTTGTCGGGCTGGTTGACGCAAACGAGAAGGAAAAGGTGCTCGCCCAGTGCATCTTCGAACAGATGTGGTTGTTGGACGCCGGATGGGAGCGCGCGACGGGCAGCGAGCGTATCGAGCAGACGCTCAAGAAGGACTACAGCGCCTTCTCGCCCACCCTTACTGACAAGGAGAGCAAGGGCCGCGTGGATATTCGGTACAGGACGAACGCCGGCCAACACATCATTGTCGAGTTGAAGAGGGCTAAGCGAAAGATCGGCGTTAACGAACTTTCGGAGCAAGGTAACCGCTACAAGGTTGCCCTGACCAAGTGCCTGCGTAAACAGAATGGCCCGGACTATGTGCCGAACGTCTCCATCGTCTTCATACTTGGTGTTGAGGTGAATGAGGCTGACAACCCGGACTTCGTCAGAGCAGTTCTCGACGCAACGGGGGCACGCCTCGTGTACTACGACCAACTCATCGCAAGCGCGCAGGCCTCCTACGCTGCGTACCTGAAGTCGACAGAAAAAGTGGACGCCCTGGAGAATCTGCTCAAGAAGCTGTGAACGCCCTTGATCCTGAGAGGGCCCTCAATCAAGACGGCGTTTCGCCTACTTGCGAACTTTGCCGTCGAGGCCCTATTGCGTTCCGCCCGTCAATTAGACACGCGATCGCGCAGCTTCGCCGGCCGGATGGGCGCGTCGCAGACATTCGATTGGCCAACATGCAGAACTAAGGCTCGCCCAATGGCTGCGCCCAATTTCGGAGGGACCGCATTGCCGATCATTCGGCCGAGCGTCGACATGTAAGCCTCCTCGCCTTTCTTGACGAACTCGTACGAGGCCGGAAAGGACTGCAGCAGCGCGGCCTCTCGCGGTGTGATTGCCCGATCTTCGGTCGGATGACCGAACCGCCCGGTGCCAAAGTTGTAGAACTGCGTGGTGATCGTCGGCGAGGGCTCGTCCGCGCGCATGCGAGAGTACACGCTCGGGAAGCTCGCTCCTGACTTCCTTCGATGGCACTTCGAGCGCAATTCCTTGGGCCAGTCCAGCCAAGTTCCGCCTGGAATAGACGCCTGCAGTCGAAGCAGGTTCAGTTCTGTCAGGCCTCTGGCGAAATGGATGGGATCTTCCGGGTCCATCTCGCCTGCACGGAGAGGGCGCAAGCCTTGAAGTGCCTGCGCTACCGTGGCGGGAGCCGCAGCGTCAGACTCTTCGATTCCGGTGCGAACTGGACCGATCAGCGAGGCCAATAAGACCAGGCGACGACGAGTCTGCGGAACGCCGAGCTTGGCGCAGGCCACGCTCTTGAACCACACGTGATATCCGGCGCGCTCTAGTGACGAGACAAAGTCCTTGAAGGGCGTGTGACTGACTACGCTCGGAACGTTCTCCATCGTGACCAGCTCGGGCTCACAGGCGTAGATCAAACGCGAAAAATGATCCAGGAGGCGGTAGCGTGGGTCTGGCTCGTTCTCTCTCGATGCGTTCGCTTGGGTAGAAAACGGTTGGCACGGTGCGCAACCGGCCAAAAGCCGAACAGCGCGCTTGCTCCACAGCTTCTCCAACTCCGAAGCTGTGAGTTTCGCAACGTCCTTCTCAAAGAACCTTGCACCCGGGTTGTTGGCTTCGTAGGCATGCCGACAGCTCGCGTCAACATCGAAGCCGGCCTTGACGCGAACGCCCGCGTCCAGTAGGCCGCGGGTCAGTCCACCCGCTCCGCAGAACAAATCGATGGCTTCAATCTTCATGGGTCGAGAGTGTAGGCAAAGTCGTCGAGCGCGTCGACGGCAGGGCAGCGATTCCGCTCGTCCGTGGTGGCCGGATCGAAATCGGGGCTACGGGCCTGGCCAGCGCCACGTTGCGCGCGATGATGTTGCCGCAAACGTTGGATGGCGGTGCTGGAAAACAGCCCGAATCCAGCGCCGAACCGACGGGGTTTGAGTTCTAGAGTGACTTCACGGTGATCAGCGAGCCGGCAAGGAATGCCGCCTCGGAACCACCGCCGAACGGAGGTCTCTCGCCATGAACAAGCCACCGGATGAAGATCCGTCGCACGACGGCGCCAGGCGGCCGGAACCCGGCCTGCTGCGCCGGCTCCACATCACGCTGGCGGCCGGCTCGGCAGGCCTGGTGGCCGCACTGGCCATGCTCGCGCCATCACCGGCCCGTGCGGTGGACGGCTGCGCCGTGCTGCTGTGCTTCGCCGCACCGAGCTGGCGCTCCATCCCCCAGTGCGTGCCGCCGATCGTGCAAGTCCTGCGCGACCTCGCGCGCGGCAAGCCGTTCCCCACCTGCGGCATGGCCGGTGGCGGCAACTCGGCCAACCACGCCTGGGCCAGCGCACCGGACTACTGCCCGCCGCAGTACACGCGGGTCTTCGACGGCGAGAGCGGGCCGATCTACTCCTGCGACTACACCGGCGCAGTGTCCGTTTCGGTCGACGGCGCGCCCTTCGCGCGCACCTGGTGGACGATGGCCGGCGACACGGTGACCGAATTCAGCCCGTCAGCCAAGGCCCAGTTCGGCACCTGGGACACGCGCTTCGACGACGACTACGCGGCGTGGCTCGCCGCGCTGCCGCCGCCGGCACCGCCGACCGAGTCAGGCTACTGAGGCACATCGCCATGGATGCGTCCGCCTTCATCGCGCTGGTACTGGCTTGTGCACCGCAGGTGCATGCCGACACGGCGCGCGCCCTGGTCGGCGTCGAGAGTGCCTTCAACCCCTGGGCGATCGGCGTGGTCGGCGGTGCACTGGTGCGGCAGCCGCGGCAACGCGCAGAAGCCCTGGCCACGGCCAGGGCGCTGCAAGCCGCCGGCTGGAACTTCAGCGTCGGCCTCGGCCAGATCAACGTCGGCAACTTCGCACGGCTGAGCTTGACGATTGACTCGGCCTTCGAGCCCTGCGCCAACCTGGCGGCGATGCAGAGCGTGCTGACCGAATGCTTCGGCAGGGCGCGCGCACCGGTCACCAACCCGCCGGTGGACCAGACAGCGCTGCGGCAGGCCCTGTCCTGCTACTACAGCGGCAACTTCACCACCGGTTTCCGCCACGGCTACGTGCGCCGGGTCGTGGCTGCCGCGGGCAGCGCTGCGCGCTCCGTTCCCGCTTTCCCACCGAAGGAGACGGTATGAGAACCCTCGATTCGATCCGCCGCGCCGCGCCGGCACTGGCAGCCCTGCTGCCGGCAACGGTGTCGCCAGTGGCCCTGGCCCAGGGCTTCGACAAGATCAGCGCGACCGTCATGAACGTCAACACCATCCTGGTGACGATCTCCGTCGCCGTGGTCACGATCGCCATCATCTGGGCTGGCTTCAAGATGATTTTCCAGGGTGCGCGCCTGGCCGACGTGGCCAACGTGCTGATCGGCGGCACGCTGGTTGGCGGCGCCGCCGCCTTCGCCAGCTACATCGTTACCTGATCGGCGGGCACAACCATGCAAGGCGAGGCCATCTACAAGGGCGCCACGCGCCCGGCGATGAAGCTGGGCATCCCGCTCGTGCCGCTGGTGGTGCTGCTGGGCACCGGCATGCTGCTGTTCATGTGGGGCGGCACGCTGGTGAGTTGGTGGATCGCCCTCGGCGTCGTGGTGGCCTTCGTTCCGGCGCTGTTGTGGATGCGCTTCGTCACCTCCAAGGACGACCAGCGATTCAGGCAGATGTTCGTCGCGATGAAGCTGCGCCTGCACGACCGCAACCGCCACTTCTGGCACGCGCGCAGCTATGCGCCCACCCTCTACCGGGGAGCACGTGATGCTTGGCATGTCTAAGGGCAACGGCGACGATCCGCGCTGCGGCCGCAGTGCTCGCGTGAATCCGCGGCCGCGGCACTGGGCGCGGGCCCTGGCCGAGAACCCGCTGGCCCGCTTCGTCCCGTTCTCGTCCCTGGTCAGCCCCCACGACGTGATCACGCGCGGTGGCGACTACCTGCGCGTGTGGCGGCTCGACGGCGTGGCCTTCGAGTGCGCCGACGAACACCAGATCGCCGAGCGGCACGAAGCCCTGTGCAGCCTGCTGCGCAACCTGGCCGGCGGCCGGTGGGCGGTGTGGACGCACCGCCTGCACCGCGTCGTCAGCGACAGGCTGCAGGACCCCCCGCAGCCCGGCTTCGCGCGCGACCTGTCCCGCGCCTACCAGGCCGGGCTCGGCGCGCGCCGAATGATGAGCACCGAGCTCTACCTGACTCTGGTGTACCGGCCGAGCGTGTCACGCGTGGGCCGCGCGCTGCAGTCGACGCGGCGCACGCGCGCCGCCATCGCCGAGACCCAGGCCGAAGCCCTGCGCGTCATGGAAGAACGATCGGCCCTGGTCGGCCGGGTGCTGCGGGGCTTCGGCCCGCAACTGCTGGGCACGCGGGAACACCGCGGCCGAACCTGCTCTGAAGTGGCCGAGTTCCTGGGCTACCTGGTCAATGGCTGCTGGCGGCCCATCCCCATGCCGGCAGGACCGCTGTACCGGACGCTGCCGACGGCACGCCTGTCCTTCGGCGGCGACAAGCTCGAGTTGCGCCAGGGCGATCAGCGCCGCTACGCGGCTCTGGTGGACATCAAGGAGTACGCCGACGCCGTCGAGCCCGGCATCCTGAATGCGCTGCTCTACGAAGCCAGCGAGTTCATCGAGACGCAGAGTTTCTCGATCCTGCCGCGGCGCGAAGCAATGCGCGCGCTCGAACTGCAGCGCGACCAGCTGATCGCCAGCGACGACGTGGTGGCCAGCCAGATCGCCGAGATGGACGTGGCGCTCAACGAACTCGGCGACGGCCAGTTCTGCATGGGCGAGTACCACTACAGCCTGGTCGTGTTCGGCCAGGAGGGTGAAGACAGCGTGGCCGATGCCGGCCGCCGGGCGGCGCAGGCCATCGGCGCCGTTGGCGAAGCCTCCAGCCTGCAGATGTCGCCGGTCGACCTGGTGGCCGACGCCGCCTGGTTCGCCCAGATGCCGGGCAACTGGCAATGGCGCCCGCGAGATGCCAAGCTGTCGTCACGCGCTTTCGCGGCGCTGTCCAGCGGCCACAACTTCGCGCGCGGCAAGCGCGACGGCAACCCCTGGGGCGAGGCGCTGGCCCTGCTGCGCACCCCCTCGGGCCAGCCCTTCTACCTGAACCTGCACAGCAGCCCTGAAGGCGAAGACTCCGCCGACAAGAAGCTGCCGGGCAACACGCTGATCATCGGCTCGACCGGTGTCGGCAAGACGACGCTGGAGATGTTCCTGCTGACGCTCACGCGCAAGTGGGAGCCGGCGCCGCGCCTGGTGCTGTTCGACCTGGATCGCGGCTGCGAGATCGCGATCCGGGCGCTGGGCGGCCGCTACTTCACCCTGGAAGCCGGCAAGCCCACCGGATGCAACCCGCTGCAGCGTGAGCCGACACCAGCGCGCATCCAGTTCTGGGAGCAGTTGATCCGCACCTGCGTCGCCACACCGGCCATGCCGCTGCTGCCCGCCGATGAGCGCGCCATCGCCGACGCGGTGAAGGCCGTGGCGATGATGCCGGCGGCGCTGCGCCGCTTCTCGACCGTGCGGCAGAACCTGCCCAAGTCGGGCGAGAACAGCCTGTTTGAGCGCCTGGGCCGCTGGTGCCAGGGCGGTGCGCTGGGCTGGGTCTTCGACCAGGCCGACGACCGGCTGCTCGACCTGCATGCGGCTTCGGTCATCGGTTTCGACACGACGGAGTTCCTCGACCTGCCCGAGGTCCGCACGCCGGTGATGATGGTCCTGCTTCAGGTGATGGAAGAACTCGTCGACGGCGAGCGGCTGATCTACGTGATCTCCGAGTTCTGGAAGGCGCTGGACCACGAGGTCTTCAGCGACTTCGCCAAGCACAAGCAGAAGACGATCCGCAAGCAGAACGGCCTGGGCATCTTCGACACGCAGAGTCCGTCCGACGTGCTGCGCCACCCGATCGGCCGCACGATGGTCGAGCAGAGCGTGACCAAGATCTTCCTGGCCAATCCGGAGGCGGTGCGCGAGGAATACGTCGACGGTTTCGGGCTCAGCCAGGCCGAGTTCGAGATCGTGCGCAGCCTGGGCGCGCAAGGCGGCCGGCGCTTCCTGGTCAAGCAGGGACACGCCAGCGCGATCTGCGAGCTGGACCTGGCCGGCCTGGAAGACTTCATCACCGTGCTGTCGGCCACCACCGACAACGTGGCGCTGCTCGACGCCGTGCGCGAACGCCATGGCAACGATCCGTTTCAATGGCTTCCCGTTCTGCTCCGGGAGGTTCACGATCGCAGGTTTCGGACTTCCGGGAGAGCCGTATGAAAGCAGTTCGCCATCTCCTCGCGCTGGCCGCGATCGCACTCGCCGCCGGTGCCGCCAGTGCGCAATTCGTGAAGGGGAACGAGGCTGTGAAGGTGATGCCTGATGGGAGCAAGAAGGTGGAGACGCCGCCGTTGCCAATGGCCACGTTGGCAGCGCCATGTGCCGCCAACAATCCAGCGTGCACGGCCAGCGGTTGGAGGATGGTCGAAACCGCGGATGGCCTGCGGGAGTGCACAGAAATCTACGCGCGCCCAGGGTCCTGTCGCCCATCGACTTTCAGCACGGAGAAGCGGCCGCGACTGTGGATCGTCAAGACCCGGGGTCAGTGGATGCAGTGTCAGCTTCCTGACATCGGCAGTAAGTGCGTGAGCACGAAGGCGTTGCCCTACAGCGCCGTTCAATGATCGAGGTGACGCGATGTTCTCTTGGGTTGGATCCCAGTTTGACGGCGTATTGAACACGTACGTGCTGGGCGTTGTGTCGGCGCTGATGACTGGGATCGCGCCCATCGCATTGACAGCGATGACGCTCTGGGTGGCGCTCTACGGCTGGGCAGTGCTGCGCAACGAGGTCTCGGAGACCCTTCCAGTGTTCATGTGGAAGGTCTTCAAGATCGGACTCGTCCTAGCCTTCGCGCTGCAGTCGGGCTTCTACATCAGCAACGTATCGGACACCGCGAACGCGCTTGCCACCGGAGTCGCATCGACATTCCTGCCCGCTGTCGCCAATCCCGCAACAATTTCCACACCGTACGCGATTCTTGATGCCTTCAACGACAAGGCGGGTCAACTCGTGCTCGACCTTTTGAAGGACGCGGGCATCATGCGAATCGACTTGGTCTTCGCGGCGGTGATCACGGCGTTCGGGAACGTGATCTTCCTTTGCATCGCGCTGTTCGTCGTCACGCTCGCCAAGGTGTTCTTGACCTTCGTGATCGCCGTTGGCCCGCTGTTCGTTCTCTGCCTGGCCTGGCGACCCACCGCTCGCTTTTTCGACAGCTGGCTGTCGATGGTATTGAACGCCGTGGTTTTGACCTGGTTCGCGTTCTTTGCGCTCGGGCTTAGCGCATACATGGGCGACGCATTGGTCCAAGCAATCCAGGACCAGGGCGGTTTCCTCGGTCCCACCTTCAACGTCGTCGGTGAATCCCTGAAGTACTGCGTCGTCATGATCCTCATGGCCATCATCTGCTTCCAGGCTCCCAGCCTCGCCTCTGCCCTCACCGGTGGTGCCGCGGTCCAGCAAGGCATCCAGATGATCCAGAGCACCATGATGGTCTCGGGTCTGCGCTCGGCTTCGTCCACGAGAGGCGCAGGTGCCGCAGCAGCAGCCGGCGGCGTCGTGCGCGCCGGTGCCGGCCTGCCCCATGCGGTGGGCCAGGCCACTGGTGCGGCAGCTGCCGCAGCCGGCCGATTCACAGGAACCATGGCCGCCGGTGCCGGCGGCGCGGTTCGCACCGCCGCCTACAAGCTCGCCGCGCTTCGCGGCCGGGCGTGATCGCCAACCAGCCAAGGAGCGTTGCCGTGCATACACGCATCAAGGTCGCTGCCGCTGTCCTCATCGCTTTCGGCGCGGGCAACGCCCGCGCGCAGGGCATCCCGGTGATCGATATCGCCAACCTGGTCCAGACCGTCCAGCAGGTGGTCAACGACATCACGCAGATCGCCAACCAGGTGCAGCAGATCACCCAGCTGCAGAACCAGATCAAGAGCATCAACGGCATCCGCAACCTGGGCAGCATCTTCAACAACCCGATGCTGAGGAACTACGTGCCGGCCGAGGCCTACGCCTACCTCAACGTGGTCAGCACTTCGGGCTATTCCGGCCTGAACGCGACGGCCAGGGCGCTGCGCGATCTGGGCATGGTCTACAACTGCATGGACCTGGCGGGCAGCGCGCGCACCACTTGCCAGGCCACGCTGGCCCAGCCGTACCAACACAAAGGCCTGTTGCAGGATGCGATGAAGTCCGCCGCCGGCCGCCTGTCACAGATCCAGTCGCTGATGGGCCAGATCGACGCCACCATGGACCAGAAGGCGGTGCAGGAGGTGCAGGCCCGCATCGGCGCCGAGAACGCGTTGCTGGCGCACGAGATGTCGCAGGTGCAGATGTTGCAGGGCATGGCCGACAGCGAGGAGCGCATCGCCCGGTCGCGCGAGCGGGAGCGCCAGTACGAGATGCTCGCCCGCACCGGGAAGGTGGCCGACTTTCTGCCATGACGCCCTGCCCTGATCGCTGAACCGCTGCGTCCGGTACGGCCTGAAGTCCGCACGCAGCCCAACCGAGGGTCCCCCATGAGTGCCGTCCTGACACCAGGAAGAGCTGCCGCATTGCCCGAACCCGCCCGCAGCACAGGAAACGACGTGGGCAACGCCGCCGCCGAGACAGGCGCGATCGACGCCAACCGCGCGTGGGAGGTCGATCGTTCGATGATGCTCGAACGCTCCGAGCGCCGCGCCTGGTGGGCGGCCATCGCCGGTCTCGTGTTCGGCCTGATCGGCATCGCGGCGGTGTTCGTCCAGGGCCCGCTGCGCCGCATCGTGGAGATCCCGATCGTGGTGGACCGCGTGACCGGCGAAGCGACCATCCAGCAGCGCCTGAGCGTCGAGACCATCCCGCCGATGGAGGCGCTCGACAAGCACAACCTGGCGACCTTCGTCCGCGCCCGCGAGGGCTACAGCTGGATGTTCCTGCAGCGCGACTTCGACCAGGTGGCGCGCATGGCGGTGCCGGCAGTGTTCGCCGACTACAACCGGCAGTTCGAGGGCGACGCTGCCCTGCAGAAGAAGATCGGCGCTGCCGAGGAGTGGCGCATCAACATCGTCGGCGTGCGCCTGGCCGCGTCCGGCCGCGCCGGCAACCGGGGCGAGGCGACCGTCACCTACGACAAGCTGGTGCGCCTGACGGACCGCAACCTGCCGGAGGTGGCGACGCGCCACGTGGCCAGCATCGTCTTCCAGTACCAGCCCAAGGTGCTGGCCAGGGAGCGCGACCGGCTCGAGAACCCGTTCGGCTTCGTCGTCACGGCCTACCGGTCCGACCCCGAGATCAACACGCCCGCACCGGGGGCCAGGCCATGAAGGCCCTGCTCTGGCTGGCCGCCGTGGGTGGCATCGCGCTCGGCGGCGTCGCGGCCGGCGCGCCCGACACCGCTGATCCGCGCCTGCGCGAACTGGTCTACGACCCGCGTGCGGTGGTCACGGTGCCGGTGCGGCGCGGTGTCGTGACCCTGGTCGTGCTCGACGCCGACGAATCGATCACCGAGCTCGCGGCCGGCCTGGGCGGCGACTGCGCCAAGCCTGAAGCCGCCTGGTGCATTGCCGCCCAGGCCGGTGGACGAAACGTCTTCGTCAAACCCAAGAGTTCGGCCAGCGCCGCCAACAACCTGGCCGTGGTCACCGACCGGCGCACGCATTCTTTCCGATTCGTCGTGCTGGCCGACGGCGACCCCAAGCCGCCGGTGTACCGGCTCGTGATCAAGGCGCCGGCCGCGAATCGGGTTGCTGCGCCCACATCGCGCCTGGCCTTGCCCGGAATGGCACCGCTGGTCGCACCCGACGTGAAGTTCGCTGCCGTGCCACCGCCCCCGCCGCCGCAGCAGATCGTCGCCGAACGCCTGCAAGCCAGGCCGCAGGTGATGAATACCGAGTACTCGGTTGCCGAGGGCACTGGCTCGCAGGACATCGTGCCGGCGCTGGTATTCGACGACGGGCGTTTCACATACCTGCGCTTCCCGGGCAACCGCGAGGTGCCGGCCGTGTTCCACGTGCTGGGTGACGGCAGCGAGACGCTGGTCAACGCCCGCATGGAAGACGATCTGCTCGTGGTGGACCGTGTCAGCCGGCGGCTGATGCTGCGCGCGGGCTCGGCCGTGGTCGGCCTGTGGAACGAGGCTTTCGACCTGGACGGCAAGCCGCCCGGCGGAGGCACCACGGTGCCCGGTGTCCAGCGCGTGCTGAAGGCCGGTGCCACGGCACCCGCCGATGCGCGCAAGGGAGACCTGCCATGACGCACGACCCGAGCGGGCGACGCGACCTTGACACTGATCCGGGCGCCAGCGCTGAGGCGGACGGCAGCACGATCTCGCCGCTACCGGGGGAGCCCGGCATTCCCAACGTGGCCGCCCGGCAGCGCATGTCGATGTCGAAGAAGGGGCTGCTGGCCGTGGCCCTGCTCATCGGCTCCCTGGTCGCCGTGTCGGCGTTGACGATCCAGCGCTTCTCGGCCAGCGGCAGGAAGGTCGACGACGCGGAGTCGAAGCTGGTGCGGGACAGGCCGACGGCTGCCACATCCGAACCGCGCAAGCTCGAGATGCCTGCGACGCCGACCGCCAGCGCGGCGGCAGCCATGGCGCCGCGCATCCCTGCCCTGACCCCCACTGACGATGACCTGGCCGAGCCCATCGGCGTGAGGCGCACCGGTGCGGGTGCCCCCGCATCGGGTGGCCCCAGAGCGGCCCCGCCGGAGGATTCCCCCATCCTGCTGGTCACCACCCGACCGGGGGCACGCCCACCAGCGGGGGCCTCCACCCGAAGGGCGGATGCTGCCGCAGCGCCCGCGGCGGCGGCAGCGGACGAACCCACCGATCCGGACGACCCGATCGCGGCGACGTCACGCAACCTGCAGGGCTACCAGCGCCAGCTGCAGGGCCTGCTGGACAACCTGACGAAGACGGCGGCGCTGGCGACGGGCCAGGCCGGCGGACAACCCCCTTCGGGGGCCCTCCTCGGCAGCCCCCCGATGGCGGGCACCCCACCCGCCGGTGGGCCTGCCGCCGGGGGTGGCCTGTTCGGGGGCCAGATCCAGGGTTCCTCCACCCCCAGGGTGGTGGCCTCGATGCTGGGCAACCGCAGCCTGACCCTGCCCAAAGGCACGGCTTTCACCTGCGCGCTGAAGACCAAGGTGATCAGCGCCAGCTCGGGCCTGGTCGGCTGCCAGGTGCAGCGCAACGTCTTCAGCGACGACGGCCGCGTGCTGCTGATCGAGCGCGGCTCGCACCTTGACGGCGAGTACCGCATCGCCACGGTCCGGCCAGGCACGGTACGGATCCCGGTGCTGTGGACCCGCATCCGCACGCCACTGGGCGTGACGGTGGACATCGACTCCCCCGGCACGGGCCAGCTCGGTGAGTCGGGCATCGACGGTTACGTCGACAACCGCTGGGGCGAGCGCATCGGCGCGGCGATGCTGCTGTCGCTGATCGACGACTCGGTGAAGCTGGTCATTCAGAACCAGGCCAGTGACAGGCAGGCCGACACCATCGTGCTGCCCTCCACAACGGCCAACACCAGCAAGCTGGCCGAGAAGGTGCTCGACAGCACCATCAACATCCCGCCGCTGATCTACCAGAACCAGGGCGGCATCGTCGGCATCTACGTCGCCCGCGACGTGGACTTCTCGTCGGTCTACGAGCTGCGGCCGGTGGAACGATGAGCGCACTTCAACACGACCACGACGGGCCCGGCGACGGCTGGTGCGGTGACGCCACGTCGGTGGTCGAGTTCCTGCGCCCGCTGCGCGAACAGCTCGATGCACCCGGCGTGCTAGAGGTCTGCGTCAACCGGCCCGGCGAACTGCTGGTGGAGACGGTGCGGGGCTGGCAGACCGTGCCCGCGCCCGAGATGACGCAGGAACGATGCCTGTCGCTGGCGACGGCCGTCGCGACCTACTGTGACCAGCAGGTCAACCAGGAGCGGCCCCTCCTGTCAGCGACATTGCCCAGCGGCGAACGCATCCAGTTCGTCATCCCGCCCGCGGTGCCGCGCGGCACGGTGTCGATCACGGTGCGCAAGCCGTCGCATCTGATCAAGCGGCTGGACGACTTCGAGCGCGAAGGCCTCTTTGAGCGCACGGCCACGGTGACGCGCACGCCGAACGCCGAACTGCTGCCCTTCGAGCGCGAACTGGCCGAGCTGAAGGACGCCGGCCGCTACGCCGAGTTCCTGCGCCTGGCGGTGCGCAAGCACCAGACCATCGTCGTCAGCGGCAAGACCGGCTCCGGTAAGACCACCTTCATGAAGGGCCTGGTCGAGGAAGTGCCGAAGCACGAGCGGCTCATCACGATCCAGGACACGGCCGAACTGACGCTGCCCAACCACCCGAACGTGGTGCACCTCTTCTACAGCAAGGACGCCCAGGGCACGGCCCGCGTGACGGCCAAGTCGCTGCTGGAGGCCTGCCTGCGCATGAAACCCGACCGCATCTTCCTGGCCGAGGTGCGCGGCGACGAATGCTTCTACTTCGTGCGGCTCGCAGCCTCTGGCCACCCGGGCAGCATCACCAGCGTCCACGCCGGCAGCTGCGCGCTGGCCTTCGAGCAGATGTCGCTGATGATCCGCGAGACCGGCGCCGGTGGCGGCCTGCGCATGAACGAGATCAAGTGGCTGCTGAGCGTCGTCGTCGACGTGATCGTGCAGTTCGATCGCGACGAGCGCGGGCGATTTATCTCCGAGATCCTCTACGAGCCCAGGCGTCAGCGGCTCGGCCGGTGGGATCAACAGGCGGCAGCGGCATGAGCAGCGTCGCGGCCCTGCCCTTCTCGGCCTGGCCCGCCGGCCGCAAAGTTGCGGCGGGCGTCTTCGCCGTAGGCGGCTATGTCGCCCTGACCTGCGCGGCCGTGTACCTGGCCGGCGTGCTCTTCCTCGTGCTTAACAAGGCGAACCCCAAGCAGGCGCAGTTCGCCAGCATCGTCCACTACTGGGACCTGTACGCCGACGATGCCCAGCTGCGCAAGAAGCTGCAGCTTGCGATCGGCGTCTCGGGGATTGGCCTGCTGATCCTGCTGCCGGCCGGCCTGGTCGCCGCCGCAAGGCCGCGGCGGGCGCTGCATGGCGATGCCCGCTTCGCCAGCCCGGCCGAGATCGATCGCGCCGGCCTCACGGGCGGCGACGGGCAACCGGGCATCCTCATCGGTCGCCACCGCGGCAAGTTCCTGTCGCTGCCAGGCCAGCTCTCGGTGATGCTGTCAGCGCCTACCCGCAGCGGCAAGGGCGTCGGCGTCGTCATCCCCAACCTGCTGAACTGGCCCGACTCCGTCGTGGTGCTCGACATCAAGGGCGAGAACTACGACATCACGGCCGGCTACCGCGCCGCGCACGGCCAGGCCGTCTATGCCTTCTCGCCGTTCGACGAAGACGCGCGCAGCCACCGCTGGAATCCGCTGACCGCTGTGCGCTCCAGCCCGTTGCACCGCGTCGGCGACCTGCTCACCATCGGACAGGTCTTCTTCTCGAACGATGGCAGTGGCACCTCGTCCGAGGCCTTCTTCAACGACCAGGCGCGCAACCTCTTCCTCGGTCTGGGCCTCGTCCTCCTCGAAACCCCCTCGCTCCCACGCACCATCGGCGAGATGCTGCGCCAGTCCTCGGGCAAGGGCCGGTCGCTGAAGGACCACCTGAGCGGCCTGATCACCCAGCGCCGCGAGGAAGCTTCATCCACAAGCCTGCCGCTATCCGACGAGTGCACCGACGCCCTGCAGCGGCTGCTGTCGAACTCGGAGAACACGCTGTCCAGCGTCGTCGCCACCTTCAACGCGCCGCTGACGATCTTTGCGGATGCGGTGGTCGATGCGGCCACCAGCGCTGACGACTTCCAGCTCGAAGACGTGCGTCGCCGCCGCATGTCGGTCTATGTGCGCATTCCGCCACACCGGCTGGCCAATGCCCGCCCTTTGCTCAACCTGTTCTTCTCGCAGTTGGTCAGCCTGAACACCCAGCACTTGCCCGAGCAGGACCCGACGCTGAAGGTGCAGTGCCTGCTGATCAACGACGAGTTCACGGCGATGGGCCGCGTAGGCGTCATCACCACCGCTGCCGCTTTCTTGGCCGGCTACAACCTGAGGCTGCTGACCGTGGTGCAGGCCATGTCGCAGCTCGACGCCGTCTACGGCGACAAGGAAGCCCGCACCTTCGCCACCAACCACGGCTTGCAGATCCTCTATGCGCCGCGCGAACAGCGCGACGCGGACGAGTACAGCGCCATGCTCGGCCACTTCACTGAGCGCGCCACCTCTCGCGGGCGCAGCCGGTCATTCAGCGGCCATGGGTCGAGCACGGTCAGCCGCAACGAAAGCGAGCAGCGCCGCGCGCTGCTGCTGCCTCAGGAGTTCAAGGAGCTGGGCAGCGAGCGCCTGGTGGTCATCTTCGAGAACTGCAAGCCGATCCTCGGCGAGAAGATCCGCTACTACCGCGACAAG
>JAUYAJ010000101.1 GCA_030693565.1 Rubrivivax sp. | reverse complement strand
GCCGTCGGGGTTGTTCGAGCCCACTTCATGCAGCGCGATGATGTGCGCCACCACCAGGCCCAGCAACACCAGCGGCACGGCAATGACGTGGAAGGCGAAGAAGCGGTTCAGGGTGGCGTCGCCGACGACGAAGTCACCGCGGATCAGCAGCGACAGGTCGGGGCCGATGAAGGGGATGGCGGCGAACAGGTTGATGATGACCTGGGCACCCCAGTAGCTCATCTGGCCCCAGGGCAGCAAGTAGCCCATGAAGGCCTCGGCCATCAGGCACAGGAAGATCGCGCAGCCGAAGATCCAGACCAGCTCGCGCGGCTTCCTGTAGCTGCCGTAGATCATTCCGCGGAACATGTGCAGGTAGACGACGACGAAGAAGGCACTGGCGCCGGTGCTGTGCATGTAGCGCACCAGCCAGCCCCAGGGCACGTCGCGCATGATGTACTCGACCGACGCGAAGGCCAGCGCAGCGTCGGGCTTGTAGTGCATCGTCAGGAAGATCCCGGTGACGATCTGCAGCACCAGCACCAGCAGCGACAGCGAGCCGAAGATGTACCAGAAGTTGAAATTCTTCGGCGCGTAGTACTCGGACATGTGCTCTTTGAAGAGCTTGGTCGCGGGGAAGCGGTTGTCCACCCACGCCATGAACTGCTGCGCCACTGGCGCACCTGCCGGCGCTTCCTTGAAATCAGCCATCTTGACCTCGGTCCTTGTTGCGTTGCAGCCTGATCAGGCGCGCTTGTCTTCGCCGATCACCAGCACCGCGTCGGACAGGTACATGTGGGGCGGCACTTCGAGGTTGTCGGGCGCGGGCTTGTTCTTGTAGACGCGGCCGGCGAGGTCGAAGGTCGAGCCATGGCAGGGGCACAGAAAGCCGCCGGGCCAGTCGCTGGGCAGCGACGGCTGAGCGCCGGTCTGGAACTTCTCGGTCGGCGAGCAGCCCAGGTGCGAGCAGATGCCGACACCTACGAAGAGATCGGGCTTGATCGAGCGGTACTGGTTCTTGGCGTAGGCAGGCGTCGGGTATTGATTGCGATCGGACAGCGGATCGGCGACCAGCGGCTCGGTCTTCTTCAGCGTTTCCAGTTGCTCGGGCGTGCGGCGCAGGATCCACACCGGCTTGCCGCGCCATTCAACCGTCAGCATCTCGCCGGGTTTGATGGCACTGACATCCACCTGCACCGGAGCGCCAGCAGCGCGCGCGCGCTCGGACGGCGCGAAGGTGCTGATGAACGGAATCGCGGTCGCCACGCCACCGACGGCGCCAGCGCCGCAGGTGATGGCAATCCACGTGCGTCGGCCTGGGTCGACAGCAGCGTCACTCATGGAAGTCCTCGGGAGTCAGAGATGATTCGGGTCAACCGGGGATTCTAGCCGAGCCTCCAAGCCTGCTTGACGGCACGGCGGGTCCGCCCTTACCGTGACCGCCCCGGCAAGGCCGCCAGACTGGCCTGCCCACAGCACAGGAGGGATGCACATGGCTTTCGTCAACGAGTTCAAGGAATTTGCCACCAAGGGCAACGTGGTCGACCTGGCAGTCGGCGTCATCATCGGCGGGGCCTTCGGCAAGATCGTCGGCTCGTTGGTCAGCGACGTCATCATGCCGCTGGTCAGCACCATCTTCGGCGGCCTCGATTTCAGCAACTACTTCCTGCCGCTGGCAGGCCAGACCGCCAGCACGCTGGCCGAGGCGCAAAAGGCCGGCGCCGTGCTCGCCTATGGCAACTTCGTCACCGTCGGGCTGAACTTCATCATCCTGGCTTTCATCATCTTCATCATGGTGCGGCAGATCAACCGACTCAAGCGCGAAACCCCGGCTGCGCCGCCGCCGGCGCCCGCGCCGACGCCCGAAGACGTGGTGCTGCTGCGCGAAATCCGTGATGCGCTGAAGAAGTAGAGCGCGAAAAGAGCCGATTCCGAGCCGCTTTGCCGCGCACGGGGCGCTGTGCGATGCGACATACTGGGTCGCCCAACCGACCATGACGCCGCCCGCCCCGACCCGACTGCCCGCCGCGCTGGAATCCGCCGTCCAGCGCGTCAAGCAGGCCGTGCGCAGCGCCGTCGAGCGCAGCATCGAGAGCCTGGGCCTGTCGGCGCTGACATTGAGCCAGGTCTTTGTGCGCGACAACCTGCTGGCGGCGCAGTTCGAGCTGAACCGCAAGTCAGCGCTCTTCGTGCTGGCCTTCGAGGAAGCCTTCGACGAGCGCAGCTTGCGCGCCTGGACGCCGCGCACCGAGGCCGCTGGCGCCAACTCGCGCTGGGCCACGCTGAGCCTGGTCGACGAACAAGACGTCGAAGTGCAGGTGGCCGGCGACCGTGCCGGCGCCGAGATCGCCAACGCCTGCGAATGGGAGTTGCGCGAGCTGGACACCTACGTCGGCTCCTTGCTCGGCGGCGCTGCTGCCGATCCGGACCGCAACCCGCTGCGACCGGCGCTGCTGGGCTACGCCATGCTGCGCGGCCTTGAGAAAGTCAGCGAGCGCGCCGACCTGCGCAAGCTGCTGGCGGCCGAGCTGGGCCGCTCGCTCGCCAGCACGCTGCGCAAGACCTACGCCGACATCGTCGCTGATCTGCGCAAGGCCGGCGTGCAACCGCTGGGGCTGGCGGTGCGGCTGACCGAAGCGCGCGCCGGCGAGCGCACGACGACGGCGCAAACGCCGCTGGACCGCGGCGCCACCGCAGCCGGTACCGACAGCGAGCGCCAAGTTGGCGCGTCGATGGCCGGTGGTCTGGACAGCCGGCGCCAGCGCGGCAGCGCGTCAGGCGGCGCTGCTGGCGGCCAGGCCCTGGGCTCGGTCGACCCCGGCATGATGGCGCTGATGCGCCGGCTTGCCCATGTCGACGACGGCGCTGGCGCTGGTGCAGGCGCCGCCAGCTGGACCGAGGAAGAGGCCACGGCCCTGCCCGGCGCGGTGGCTCCGAACCTGATCCGAGCCCATCGCGATGAACTGCGCCAGGCGGCCAGCGGGTCGATCGACCACATGGTGATCGACGTCATCGGCACCTTGTTCGACGCCATCTTGTCCGACCCCAAGGTGCCACCGCAGATGGCACGGCAGATTGCGCGGCTGCAGCTGCCGGTGCTGCGCGCCGCGCTCGGTGACCCCGGTTTCTTTGCCTCTCGCCGCCACCCGGTGCGCCGCTTCGTCAACCGCATCGCATCACTGGGCGCCGCTTTCGAGGACTACAGCGACGAAGCCGCACAGCGCTTTCTGGCCAAGGTGCGCGAGCTGGTGCAGCAAGTCGTCGACGGCGACTTCGATGAGGTCGCGCTCTACGAGTCACAGCTCGACGCGCTCGAAAAATTCATCGCCGAGCAGGCGCGCAGCGCCGTCGACGCCCAGGGTGACGCCGCTGCGCTGCTGGCCGCCAAGGAAGACCAGCTCAAGCTGCACGCGCTCTACGCTCAGCAACTGCACGGCGAGCTGAAGGCGCTGGCCGCACCCGAATTCGTGCGCGGCTTCATCGGCGGCATCTGGAGCCAGGTGCTGCTGCGCGCGGCCGACCGCGACGGCGCCGACAGCGAGCCCGTGCGGCGCCTGCGGCGCACCGGCCGCGAGCTGTTCATGAGCGTGCAGCCCAAGCCGACACCGGCGCAGCGCAAGGCCTTTCTGGCCGAGTTGCCCAAGCTGATGCACGACCTCAACGACGGCATGGACCTGATCGGCTGGCCACAGCCGGCGCGGCGTGCCTTCTTCGGTCAGCTGCTGCCGGCGCATGCCGAGTCGCTCAGGGCCCCCGGGCTGCGACAGCTCGACTACAACCTGCTCGACCGCGAGGTCGGCCATGCCCTGGACAAGCCGCTGCCGTCGCGCGCCGAGGCCCAGGCCGCGCCGATGCCGTCGCTGGACGAGGCGGCCGGCGGCCTGGCCGCCGCGCCGCAGTTCAGCGCCGACGAAGCAGCGCGCATCGGCCTCGTCGACGAAGCCACGGTCGACTGGAACGGCACGCTCGACATCGACCTCAGCGCCGAACCCGAGCTCAGCACTGCCGACCTGCGCATCGCCGGCTTGCCGCAAGCTCAGGCTGCCGCCGAGGCGCCCGAGCCGATGCGTGGCAAG
The DNA here is from genome assembly GCA_030693565.1 of Rubrivivax sp. GTDB lineage: Bacteria > Pseudomonadota > Gammaproteobacteria > Burkholderiales > Burkholderiaceae_C > Rubrivivax. The sequence continues at coordinate 8,401 of JAUYAJ010000101.1, read as the reverse complement.
TCGCTGGCCGACCATGTGCAGATCGGCTTCGCCTACCAGATGCACCTGGAGGCGGGCTGGCAGAAAGTCAGGCTCAGCCATGTCAGCCCGGGGCGCGGCTTCTTCGTCTTCACCCACGGCCCCAAGCAGCAGCAGACGATCTCACTGACCCAGCGCATGCTGCTGCGCTTGTGCGACAGCGGCCGCCTGCGTGCCTTCGAGAACGCCTACCTGCTCGAACGCGCCACCGCGCGGGCGCGGCGCCAGCTGGCCTCGCTGGGCAGCGCGGCCGCCTAGGAGGCCGCCAGCAAACGCCGCGCCATCCGGATCGCCGCCACCAGGCTGGCCGGGTCGGCGATGCCCTGGCCGGCGATGTCGAAAGCCGTGCCGTGGTCGGGGCTGGTGCGCACGAAGGGCAGGCCCAGGGTGACGTTGACACCTTGCTCGACCCCCAGGTACTTGACCGGGATCAGCCCGTGGTCGTGGGTCATGGCGACGACGAGGTCGAACTCGCCGCGCCGCGCCGCCGTGTCGCGCCCGCGCATGAACACGGTGTCGGGCGCGAACGGGCCGCGGGCGTCGATGCCTTCGGCGCAGGCCGCCTCGATGGCCGGGGCGATGATGCGCAATTCCTCGTCGCCGAACAGCCCGCCCTCACCGGCGTGCGGGTTGAGGCCGGCAACGCCGATGCGCGGCCGCGCCAAGCCCCAGGCAGCGCCGGCGCGGTGGGCGATGCGCAGCGTTTCCAGCACCGCGTCGTAGGTCACGGCGTCGATGGCGCAGCGCAGCGCCAGGTGGATGGTGACCAGGACCACGCGCAACTCGTCGTTGGCCAGCATCATGCGCACCGGCGGCAGCGCGGCGCCCTGGGCCGCCAGCGCCTGCAGCATCTCGGTGTGGCCGGGAAAGGCGATGCCGGCCGCGGCCAGCGCTTCCTTGTGGATAGGCGCGGTGACGACGGCAGCGCCGGCGCCGGCCTGCACCAGCGCCACCGCGTGCTCGATGCAGCGCGCCGCCGCAGCGCCGCAGCGGGCGTCGACCTGGCCCCAGGGCAGACGGGCCAGGCCTTCAGGCAGACCGGCTGGCACCAGCACCGGCAGGCAGCCCGGCGGCACGGCGGCCAGTTCGGCCGGTGAATCGACGACGGCAAGCATCACCGGCCCGACCCCAGGCAAGGCGGCGGCGCGGCGCAGCACGGCCGGGTCGCCAATGACGACGCAGTGTCCCGCATCGCCGCGCGCAAAAGCCTTGACCAGGGTCTCGGGGCCGATGCCCACGGCGTCGCCCATCGTCAGCAGCAGGGGCGCTTGTGTCATGCCGGGTTGCCGATCTCGATGAACTGGTGGCGCAGCCCGAACTGCGCCGCCACATGCGCGGCCACCGCCGGCGCGCCGAAGCGTTCGCTGGCGTGGTGGCCACAGGCGATGAAAGCGACGCCGGTCTCGCGCGCCAGGTGGGCCTGGGGCTCGGAGATCTCGCCGGTGACGAAGGCATCCGCGCCGGCGGCGATCGCGGCTTCGAAATAGCCCTGGGCGCCACCCGTGCACCAGCCGATGCGGCGCAGCGGCCGCCCGTCACCGGCCACGAGCGTGGGCGCGCGCTCCAAGGTGGTGACCAGCGCCGCGGCCAGCGCGTCGACGCTGCCCAGCGCCGCCGCCGGGCCGATGAAACCCAGCTCCTGGTCGCCGAAGCGGCCGTCGGCCAGCAGCCCCAGGCGGCGGCCGATCTGGGCGTTGTGGCCACGCTCGGCATGGGCGTCCAGCGGCTGGTGGTATGCGAACAGGTTGTTGTCGCGCGCCAGCAGCCGTGCCACGCGCTCGCGCAGCCAGCCGGTCAGGCGGCCGTCGTGGCCGCGCCAGAACAAGCCATGGTGGACCAGCAAGGTGTCGGCGCCGGCGGTGATGGCAGCGTCGATGAAAGCCAGGCTGGCGGTGACGCCCGAGGCGATGTGGCGAACCTCGCGCCCGCCTTCGACCTGCAAGCCGTTCGGCCCATAATCCTTGAACGCCTCCGGCTGCAACAGCTCGCGCAGACAGGATTCGACTTGTGTGCGCTCGGCCATGGTGCCGACCTCCGATGATGATGCGAAGAATCTGGCTCTTATTCTCTCAGGCGGTCACCGTCGCGCTGGCGGCGCTGTTCGTCGTCATGACGCTCAAGCCCGAATGGCTGCCGCGCTCAAGCATGGGTGTGGCCGGCACGCTGCCGGCGCCAACCATCGTCAGCGCCGCGCCGGCGCCGGCAGCTTCGGGGACCACCGCGGCCAGCGGCCATGCGGCGGCCGCGCGCAGCGCCGCGCCGGCGGTGGTCAGCATCGTGGCCACCAAGATGGCGCGCCGCCACCCGCTGGCCGACGACCCCAACTTCCGCTTCTTTTTCGGCGACCGCAACAGCCAGCCGCAGACCGGCCTGGGATCGGGCGTCATTGCCTCGGCCGAGGGCTATCTGCTGACCAACAACCATGTCGTTGAAGGCGCTGACGAGATCGAGGTCCAGCTCACCGACGGCCGCCAGGCGCGCGCGCGGCTGATCGGCACCGACCCCGAGACCGACCTGGCGGTGCTGAAGATCGAGCTCGACCGGCTGCCGGTGATCGTCTTCGGCCAGATGGCCTCGCTGCAGGTCGGTGACGCCGTGCTTGCCATCGGCAACCCCTTCAACGTCGGCCAGACCGTCACCGCCGGCATCGTCAGCGCGCTCGGCCGCAACCGGCTCAACCTGTCGACCTTCGAGAACTTCATCCAGACCGACGCCGCCATCAACCCGGGCAATTCCGGTGGTGCACTGGTCGACGCCCGGGGTCACCTGGTCGGCATCAACACCGCCATTTTTTCGCGCAGTGGCGGCAGCATGGGGATCGGCTTTGCGATCCCGGTCGACACCGCGCGCCAGGTGATGGAGGGCCTGGTGCGCGACGGCCGGGTGACGCGGGGCTGGATCGGCGTCGAGCCGCGTGACCTGACCGCCGACTTCGCCGAAAGCTTCAAGCTGCCGGTCAAACAAGGCGTGCTGATCACCGGCGTGCTGCAAGACGGCCCGGCCAGCCAGGCCGGCCTGCGGCCGGGCGATGTCGTCGTCAGCATCGCCAGCAAGCCGGTGCTGAACACCGCGCAGCTGCTGTCGGCGGTGGCGGCGCTGGCGCCGCAAAGCCAGGCCGTGGTCGGCGTGCAGCGCGGCGACAAAGCCATCGAGGTGACGGTCACCGTGGCCCAGCGCCCGGCGCCGCAGCGCCGCGGACAGCGCTGACTCAGGGCGCCGGCTTGTCTTCGGCGGCGTCGGCCTGGGCGTCCGGCGCGCGCGTGGTCTTGAGAAAGACCCTGGCGGCGATCAGGCCGATTTCATAGAGGATGCACATCGGGATCGCCAGCGCCAGCTGCGAGATGACGTCGGGCGGCGTCACCACGGCGGCGACGACGAAGGAGCCGACGATGAAATAGCCACGCATCTTCTTCAGTTGCTCGATCGTCACCACGCCCACGCGCACCAGCACGATCACCGCCACCGGCACTTCAAAAGCGATGCCGAACACCAGGAACAGCGTCAGCACGAAGCCGAAATACTGCTCGATGTCAGGCGCGGCGGTGATGCTGGCAGGCGCAAACGCCTGGATGAACTGCGACATGCCCGGGATGACCAGGAAGTAGCAGAAGGCCACGCCGATGACGAACAGCAAGGTGCTGGTCACCACCAGCGGCAGCATCAGTTTCTTCTCGTGCGAATACAGGCCGGGGGCGACAAAGGCCCAGACCTGGTGCAAGACCACCGGCAGCGCGACCATGAAGGCCGCCATCAGCGTGATCTTCAGCGGCACCAGGATAGGCGAGATGACGTTGGTGGCGATCAGCGTCGCCCCCTTGGGCAGGTGGGCCACCAGCGGCGCTGCCAGCAAGTCATACAGCCCCGACGGGCCGGGCCAGACGGCGAGCGCGGCGAACGCGATGCCGACCGCGATCAGCGCCCGGATCATGCGGTCGCGCAACTCGACCAGGTGGGAGACGAAGGGGGCTTCGCTGCCGTCGAGTTCGTCGGGCTGCTTGTCGTCGCCGCTCATCGGGCGGTCCGCGCGCCGGGCGGGCGAAAGCGCGCCACGCGGGCGGCGCCCGACTGCGCACGCGTGCGCACGCCGTGCTGGTGCTTGTACCACTGCGGCATCGCCGCACGCTTGAGGCGCCAGTTCTTCTTCGGGTGTTTGTACTGCGGCAACATGGCTTCGGACAGTGCCGCGGCCGGGTCTGACTTCGGGCCGTCGAGGCCGGCGGTGGCGCCGCCCCAGTCGGACTCGAAGTCGCCGATCTCGCTGTGCGCCGTGTTCATTTCCTGCTGCACCGACTGCTCGACGCCGCGCGCGGCGTCCTCGAACTGGGTCTTGACCTTCTTCAGTTCGTCGAGCTCGATCGAACGGTTGACCTCGGCTTTGACGTCAGCGACATAACGCTGCGCCTTGCCGAACATGTGGCCGACGGTGCGCGCCACCTTGGGCAGCTTTTCAGGGCCGATCACGATCAGCGCCACGGCGCCAATCAGCGCCAGCTTGTCAAAACCAAAGTCGATCATTCAGGGTGCTGCAGGCGGCCTGCGGCCTCAGGACTTGGTCTTGGCCTCGACATCCACCGTGTTGGTGTCTGCCGTGCGCTGGGTGCCGACTTGCTGTGCAGGTGCGGCCGGGGTGGCGTCGGCGTTGGCTTCGCCACCGCTCTTGATGCCGTCTTTGAAACCCTTGACCGCGCCACCGAGGTCGGCGCCGATGTTCTTCAGCTTTTTGGTGCCAAAGATCAAAACCACGACCAGCAGCACGATGAGCCAGTGCCAGATGCTGAACGAACCCATAGTCTATCTCCAGGAGAGGAACCTCCCATTCTAGGGGAGTGTGCATGCCCGGCCTGCGGCCGGGGAGGATGTCAGAGGCTGTGAAGACATGAATCGCGCCTGCGTAGGCCCACAGAAACGGCGCCATCAAGGCGCAAAGCGCAGACGGGTCCATAGACCCGGCGAGCATTTGCAACGCCGAGGGGGCCGTTTTTGTAGGCCTACCCGACGGGCCGGGGTGGCCAAGGGCACTGGGCGGCGTTGCGCCGCTTGCCCGCACGCCAGTGTGGGCCGCGCGCCCCGTCTTGCCCTGGGCCCTTGGCCGCCCCGGCGCGGGCGTGATTCATGTCTTCACAGCCTCTCAGCCGCGAGCCCAGGGCCGCGGCCCGCCCATCACGTGCATGTGCAGGTGATAGACCTCCTGGCCGCCGTTGGGCCCGGTGTTGATGACGCTGCGGAAACCGTCGTTGACACCGAGCTCGCGCATCAGCCGCGGCGCCAGCGCGAGCATGCGTCCGAGCAAGGCCTCGTGCTCAGGCCCGGCCTCGGCCAGGCTGGCCAGGTGCAGCTTGGGGATGATCAGCACGTGGACCGGCGCCCACGGGTGGATGTCGTGGAAGGCCAGCAGTTCGGCGTCTTCGTAAGCCTTCTTGGCCGGGATCTGGCCGGCAACGATCTTGCAGAAGATGCAGTCGGGATCGGTGTTCATCGTCGTCTCACTGTTCAGGCGGCACCGGCATGGTCCGGCCTTCGGCAAAGGCCCACCAGCCGCGCACGAAACGGTACAAGTACCACAGGCCGATCCCGCACCAGGCCAGCCATCCGGGCAGCACGAGCAGCCACAGCGGCAGGCTCAGCGCCAGCCACAGCAAGGTGAACCAGAAGCTGCGCGCCTGCCAGCGCCAGTGGCTGCGGTAGAAATCGTTCGGCAACTCGCTGCGCTTGACATGGTTGATGACCATCGCCGCCACCGAAAAGATGCCGGCCGAGAACCACGACAGCAGGTGCAGCCCGTAGAGGATGTGGGTCAGCAGCTGCGGGTTGCTGCGCTGCGCCCCGGGCTCGGGCACCATGAGGTCGGAGCTCACGTGCCGTCGCCGTCACGCTGGCGCAGCTTGCGGCGCGCAAACTCCTCAAGCCCGGACAAGCCTTCGCGGCGTTCGAGTTCGGCCAGCACGTCGGCCGGTTCGAGGTCGAATGCGCTGAGCGCGATCATCGTGTGGAACCAGAGGTCGGCCACTTCGCCGACGATCTTGTCGCGCTCGCCGTCCTTGGCCGCCATCACGACCTCGGTGGCCTCTTCGCCGATCTTCTTCAGGATCGCGTCCGTGCCTTTGGCGAACAGCCGGGCGACGTAGCTGTGCTCGGGGTCGCCACTGCGGCGCGAGGCGATCACCTCGGCCAGCCGGGCCAATGTGTCGTTGCCGCTGCTCGTCGTCATTTGTAAATCGTCTCCGGGTCTTTCAGCACGGGCTCCACGGTCAGCCACTCGCCGCCTTCATGGCGGCGGAAGAAGCAGCTGTGGCGCCCGGTGTGGCAGGCGATGCCGGGTTCGTGGCCGCGCTGGGTCACCTTCAGCAGCAGCACGTCGGCGTCGCAGTCCAGGCGCATTTCGTGAACCTGCTGCACATGGCCCGATTCTTCGCCTTTGTGCCACAGGCGCTGGCGCGAGCGGCTCCAGTACACGGCCTGGCCGCGCGCGGCAGTCTCGGTCAATGCCTGGCGGTTCATGTAGGCGAACATCAGCACGTCGCCGCTGCCCAATTCCTGAGCGATGACGGGCACCAAGCCGTCACGGTCCCATTTCACAGTGTCTAGCCAGTCCATGGGCTCAGTCTAGCCAATCTCGCTGCAGGTCGGCCCGGCAAAGCCTTGTTCGGCGGCGAACCAGCGCAGCACCGGCAGCGTGCCCGGCAGCACCGGTGCCACCTGCACCGGCAGCCGCTGCCAGGCCATCTGCTGGCCCTCGCGCATCTGCAGCTCGCCGGCCCAGTCGAACACCTTGCAAAAGTGCAGCCGCACGCGTGCATGCGGGTAGTCCATCAGCTCGACCTGCCAAGGCAGCGCCGCGCCGATGCGAATGCCGAGCTCTTCATCCAGCTCGCGCCGCAGCGCCTGTTCGACGGTCTCGCCGGCTTCGAGCTTGCCGCCGGGGAATTCCCAGTGGCCTTCATAAACCTTGCCGGGCGGGCGCGAGGTGAGCAGGAAGCGGCCGTCGGCGTCGATCAGCACGCCCACCGCGACGTCCACCGGACGGCGCTGCGTCTGATTCTCGACGTCCACAGGTAGCCGCTCGGGCGCCGCCTCAACCCCCGGCATGGCGGCCGGCGTAGTCGCGTGCGAACTGCTGGGCCACGCGGCCTGAGCGCGAACCGCGCTCCAGCGCCCACACCAGCGACTCCTGGCGCGCGGCGGCGATCGCCGCCTCCCCCACACCAAAGCTGCGCAGCCACTGGGCCACGATGGCCAGGTATTCCTTCTGCGTGAAGGGGTAGAAGCTGATCCACAGGCCGAAACGTTCGGACAGCGAAATCTTCTCTTCGATCACCTCGCCCGGATGCACCTCGCCGTCGGCGGTGTGCTGGTAACTCAGGTTCTCCGCCATGTACTCGGGCAGCAGGTGGCGGCGGTTGCTGGTGGCGTAGATCAGCACGTTGTCGCTGGCTTGCGACACCGAGCCGTCGAGCATGCTCTTGAGCGCCTTGTAGCCGGGTTCGCCTTCGTCGAAGCTGAGGTCGTCGCAGAAGATGACGAAACGCTCGGGGCGCTCGGCGACCAGGTCGACGATGTCGGGCAAGTCGATGAGCTCGGCCTTGTCGACCTCGATCAGGCGCAGCCCCTGCGGCGCGAACTCGTTCAGGCAGGCCTTGATCAGCGAGCTCTTGCCGGTGCCGCGGGCGCCGGTCAGCAAGACGTTGTTGGCGCCGCGCCCGCCGACGAACTGCTCGGTGTTGCGCAGCAGGCGCTCCTTCTGCGGCTCGACCTCCTTCAGGTCGGCCAGGCGGATGGTGGCGACATGGCGCACCGGCTCGAGCACGCCGGCGCTGCCGCGGCGCCGGTAGCGAAACGCCGTCGACGCCGCCCAGTCGGGCGCCGCAGGGGCATGGGGGAGCACGGATTCGAGGCGGGCGAGCAATTGCTCGGCGCGCGCCAGCAGCGATTCAACGGCAGCGGTGGTCATGGCACGCAGTGTAGTGGCGGCCTGTTCGAGCCGCGCCGGGCCGCACCGAAGCAGCGTCAGCCGGTCAGCCGCTGCAGCGCCAGGTCGAGCTGTTCGGTGGGCAGGCGGCGAAAGCCGGTGCGCGCATAGCGCTGCAGGCGGCCGATGATCAGCGAGGTCAGCGCCGATGCCAGCGCGTTGGCCTGCACCGTCGGCGTCGGCGAGCCGGCCGCTTCGGCGGCCAGGCGCAGGCTTTGGCGCAGCTGCGATTCGACGCGGTCGAAAAACTGGTTCATGCGCGCCGTCAGCCGCTCATGTTCGAACACCAGCGCGTCGCCCACCATCACGCGCGCCATGCCCGGGTTCTTTTCACCGAACTGCAGCAGCACGGAGGCGATCTTCTGCGCCTGCGCGGCGCCACTGGCCTCGCGCTCGGTGATCTGGTTAACGAGCGAG
>JAUYAJ010000091.1 GCA_030693565.1 Rubrivivax sp. | reverse complement strand
AACCTTCGATTTCATCAACTCAACTCCGCCCGGTGGACATGTGGACAAGCCGCTCACGCGCCTTGCCCACATGCCCACCGGGCCCGACTACCACCAATCACTGTGATTGTTGGATTCCACACTAAACGACGAGGGGCCAATGGTGAGCGCCGCTACTTGCTTGGTTGAAATGTGGGGCACACCATTGCTGCGTCCTGGATCGATCGCCTTCACGAAACTATCTGAACGCAGCCATAGGAGCATGAAGTCGCTCGAGAGTACCTTGGCATCAGGCGAGAGGCGCGCAACTCGCTGCAGCAGTAAACATGGCAGATCGTGTACTTGAACGACAGCGAGCTTCAGGCCAGTCGAGATGATCGGACGATCCAAGGTCAATACGACATCGCCTTCGGCCAACGCAAACTGAGCAAACTCATCGGCTACCGCACGTGACACACAAGCGGTCTGCTGCCAATCAAGATGTCCGTGGCTCACATTGACATTTCGGACCAGTCGAGTGCCAGACGCCATGAACCATTCGCTCTTGAACGCATAGCCGTTGGTCATCGCAACTACATCACCAAGGCGGATCCGAGTCCAGCGACGAGGAATCTGCGCGCCCTCCTCGTCTTCGGTGGCATTCGCCACCGCAGCGCTGGGATCCTGCGGCACCAGCAGCCCGCGCACGGCCAGTTGCAGGATGGTCTGCTCCAGCGCGTCGACGGCCTCGGGGCGGTCGAGCAGCAGGTCGAAGTGGTCGGCGACGCGTTGCCAGTTGACCGCCAATTCCTCGGGCGTGGTGCTGTCGGTCAGCGAGCTCAACAGGGTGCCGAGCAGGCGGGCATGCTGCTCCGCTTCGAGCCGGCCCTTGGCTTCGAGGGCATCGCACAGGCGCATCAGTTCGTCGACGCGGGCGACGATGCGGGCTTGCTCGGTGAGCGGCGGAATCGCAATCGGGAGCGAACCGATATGACCCTGGTTCACGGTCTTCTGTCCAGCCGTGCTGATGAACAGATTGCTGATTCGGCTTCGAATCACTTCAGACCCGCCGAACATAGAAAGGTACTTCGGATCTAGCACATCGCGGCTCACACGCATGCGAATGAAGTGGTCGCAGTAGATGGCTTGAGGTTCACCTTCGACCAAGTTGAACTGGCCGACGATGTCAGCGCTGCCGTTGACCCGAGTAATGAGGATGTCTCCGTCCTGCAGCCGGTACTTCTCTATGTCCTGGCGCCGGATTGGAATTTGTCGCGTATCTGCCAACGAGACCCGTCGATCCTTGATGTCTGCAAGTCGGAGAACGGTAATCGGCTGGCCACCTGCATCCCCCCTGCTCGAGGCACCGTTCTGGAGTTCAGGCTGCAGTGCGCCCAGCTTCATCCACGACCAACCCAGGGGCAACTCGAACGGTCCTGAATCGTCAACAGTAACGTCGGCGAGTTGGCTCTCGGTATTGAGGTTTCGCGGAACCAGTCTTCCGCGAATCGCCAGGTCTAGAATCAACTCCCGCATCCGCGCCACTCCGCCCGGCGCTCCGGCTAAATGGTCGAACTGCCGCACAAGCGGCGGCTCAACGGCCTCCAAGTACCGCGCACTTGGCTCGCGCGCCTCCAGCACAGCACTCACGCCCGCGCCCCCAGCGACTCGGCCAGGATCGCCTTCAACTGATCCCGCAGCCCCTGCGCCTCGCGCTGCAGCTTGGCGTAGTCGCGCAGCAGTTCATCCGGGTCATGGCTCACCGCCTCCGGCGCATGCGGGTTCTTCTGGTCCAGGTTGTAGTTGGCGGACTTGATGGCGGCGATGTCGACCCGCCATGCGCGCTCGTTCTCCAAGCGCTCCGCAAAACCATCGGCCTCGCTGCCCCACCAGGCTTTCTCGGCGTCGAACTCCTCGATGCGGATGGGCTTGGTCTTGTTGTAGCTCTTCACGCCCGCCGGGTAGGGGTGCTCGTAGTACCAGATGGCCTCGGTGGGCCGGCCCTTGGTGAAGAACAGCAGGTTGGTCTTGATGCCGGTGTAGGGCGCGAACACGCCGCCCGGCAGGCGCACGATGGTGTGCAGGTTGCACTCGGCCAGCAGCTGCTCTTTGATGCGCGTCTTCACGCCTTCGCCGAACAGCGTGCCGTCGGGCAGCACCAAGGCGGCGCGGCCGTTGGCTTTCAGGATGTGCTTGATCAGCACCAGGAACAGGTCGGCCGTCTCCTTGGTGCGCACATCGGCCGGAAAGCCAGCCTCGATGCCCGGCTCTTCGATGCCGCCGAAGGGCGGGTTGGTCAGCACCACGTCGACGCGGTCGGCGGTGCTGTAGTCGCGCAGCGGCCGCGCCAGGGTGTTGTCGTGGCGCACGTTGCTGGGCACTTCGATGCCGTGCAGCAGCAGGTTGGTGACGCACAGCAAGTGCGGCAGCTGCTTTTTCTCGACGCCAAAGATGCTGTTCTGCAGCCGCGTCTCGTGGCCGGTGTTCTTCACCTGCTTGCGCAAATGTTCGATGGCGCAGACCAGGAAGCCGCCGGTGCCGGTGGCGGGGTCCAGCACCTTCTCGCCCAGCTGCGGGTTGACCATGTCGACCATGAACTGGGTGACGGCGCGCGGCGTGTAGAACTCGCCCGCGTTGCCGGCGCTTTGCAAGTCGCGCAGGATTTTTTCGTAGAGGTCGTTGAACTGGTGGCGCTCGGCCTGGCGGTTGAAGTCGATGGCGGCCAGCTTGTTGATCACCTGGCGCAGCAGCTGGCCGCTCTTCATGAAGTTGTTGGCGTCTTCGAACACGCCGCGCACCACCCAGCCGCGCGGGTTGCGCACGGGGTCGGCCGGCAAGGCCTTGAGCTTGGGGAACAGCGTGTTGTCGT
>JAUYAJ010000086.1 GCA_030693565.1 Rubrivivax sp. | reverse complement strand
CCGCGCTCGATGCGCTGCGCTGGGTGGAACGCGTGACCCACCATCTCTGGCGGGCGTGCAGCTACCTGACGACCGCGTCGGCGACCCCGGAGACGAGCGACCTCGACGAGGATCTGGGCCCCGCTGCGACAACGACACAAGGCACCCGATGAAGGAATCGACCCCGTTCTTCCGCCCGGTCGGCACGCTCGCGCGGCGTGAACTCGTCACCTGCGACGCGCAGCAGACGGTGACCGATGTGGCACGGCTGATGCACGAGCACGGCATCTCCGGCGTGGTCGTCTGCGACGCCGGCCGGCCCGAAGGCATCGTCACCGACCGCGACCTGCGCGGCAAGGTGCTGGCCCAAGGGCGCGACCCGGCGCGCACGCGCGCGGCCGAGATCATGTCGACGCCGCTGGTCACGCTGGCGGCCGAGAGGCCGCTGCACGAGGCGCTGCACCGCATGAGCCGGCAGGGCATCCACCGCCTCGTGCTCACCGACGCCGACGGCGCACTGGCCGGCATCGTCACCGCCACCGACCTGATGCGGCTGCAGGCGCATTCGGCGCTGGGCCTGGTGCTGGACATCGAGCAGGCGCCCTCGGTCGAAGCGCTGGCGCCGCTGCATGCCAAGGTGCAGGCCCTGGTCGTCGACCTGGTGCGCCAGGGCCTGCCGACCGCCGAGCTGGTGCGCACGGTCGCACGACTCAACGACCAGGTGCTGGTGCGGCTGATCGAACTGGTGCGCGCGCAGCAGTTTCCGCGGCTCAGCGACCGCTTCGCCTTCCTGGTGCTGGGCAGCGAGGGCCGCTGCGAGCAGACCCTGGCCACCGACCAGGACAACGCCATCGTCTACGCCGACGACCTGCCGGCCGACGAGGTGCAGACGCAGGAACGCTTCAGCCACGCCGTCATCGACGCGCTGATCGGCATCGGCGTGCCCGAGTGCAAGGGCGGCATCATGGCGAAGAACGAGGCCTGGCGACGCAGCCTCGGGGACTGGCGGCGCACGCTGGACCGCTGGTTCGCCACCGCCACGCCCGAGCATGTCATGGCCGGCAGCATGTTCTTCGACATGCGCCACGTGTACGGCGACCAGAGCCTGTCGCAGGCCTTGCAGCAGGACATCGCCGGGGCGGTGTCGCGCAACGCGCCCTTCCTGGCGCACACCGCGGCCAACGTGCTGCACTTCGCGCCACCGCTGGGCTGGTTCGGTCGCATCAAGGCCACGCGGCGCGACGGCCGGCGCACGATCGACGTCAAGAAGGCCGGCCTGTTTGCGATCACCGAGGGCGTCAAGGTGCTGGCGCAACAGGCCGGCCACACCGGTGGCGACACGCGCGAGCGCATTGCCGCGCTGGTCGACGCCAAGGTGCTCGGCGCCGGTGTCGGCCGCGAGCTGACCGCCGCCTTCGACCTGCTGGTGCAGCTGCGGCTGCGCGCGCAGGTCGAGGCCATCGAGGCCGGTGGCGAGCCGGCCAACCACCTGGACCTGGGCCGCATGGACACCATCGCCACGGCGCAGCTGGTCCAGGCCTTGCGCACGGTGCAGTCCTTTGGCAGTTTCCTCGAGCAGCAGTTCCAGATCGGGGCGCTGCGCTGAGCCCGGTGCCTGGGCCGCTCAGACCTGCGGCGCGCGCGACGTTCGCGGGGCATCCGCGCCGTCGCGGCCCGCGGCAGGCTGCCCCGCGTGGTCCGCGCCGCTGTCGTCCGGCTCGAAGTCGTCGACCTGGATCACGCGGTCGGCGGCCATCAGGTAGGCCAGCGCCGCGGCCGGGTCGCGCGCGCTCGCAGCGGCCTGCTCGAGCGAGTCGGTGCGGCGCAGCACCCGGTTCAGCTCGGGCAGCTCGTCGGCCACGGACTCGGCCAGCTCCAGCGCCCGCATCAGGTCACGCAGGCCGCCGCTGGCCGGCAGGCTGATGTCGGGGCACAGCCGCGCCAGCAGCGTGCGGTCCTCGCGCAGCGCATCGGACTGCGCGATCAGGTCGAGGTCGCGCAGCGGTGCCAGGTGGCGCGTGCCGCGCAGGATGGCCGGCGCGACCAGGCGCAGCAGGCGCGACGGCAGGTTGGCGTACAGGTCGCGCAGCGTGGCGGCGGCCAGGTCCAGCTGCACCCGGATCGCCGCGCGCGCGATCGGCAGCGTCTTCGGGTCGGCCTCGAGCTGCCAGCGCCAGATGCAGGCCGACGCCAGGTACAGGTGCGCCAGCACGTCGCCCAGCCGCGCCGACAGCAGCTCCATGCGCTTGAGCCGGCCGCCGAGCAGGCCCATCGCCAGGTCGGCGGTCAGCGCGTACTTGGCCGACACGCGGGCGATGAGCCGCGCCTCGGCCGCCAGTTCGGGTGGCGGCGTGCCGACCAGCGGCGCGTGCACCAGGCTCGCCCACAGGTTGCGCAGCACATGCCCGACATGGCCGGCCAACGCGCGGCCCAGGGCGGCCGCATCGCGCTGCTCGACGGCGGTCATCTCTGCCAGCACGTGCGGATGGCAACGCACCGCACCCTGGCCGAAGACGATGAGCGCGCGGGTGA
>JAUYAJ010000071.1 GCA_030693565.1 Rubrivivax sp. | reverse complement strand
GTTGTGAGACCAACATCCCTGCGCCATTGCCGGGCTTATGTCCAGCATCGCGGAACCGCAAAGCTCAGGAACGCCCAGCTACCCAGGACCTCCAGCCCCTTCCGCAGCCAAACTGTTCATAACTGGGACCTGTGCATAACGACCCTGAGCCGACATCTGCTGTCCTGATCTCGCCGCCCAGAAGCCGTCGTTCGGAGCCGTACTCGGTGGACACGCTCGGAGGCGATGCCAATCGGCGTGATGATCGATGTCGCACTGCGCCTTTTCTCAAGCACTCGGTGAACCCACCTGCGGCGACAACGCGCCGGTCAGGTAGTGGCCAGCGCGCCGACTTCGGCGCGAAGCCAGCCATCCAGCGCGTCGACGCGCACGAAGGCGGTGGACACGGCATAGGGTGGATGCTTGAGCCACCACGAGATATCGCGGCACACGTACGCCTCTCGAAACACTGGCTCGCGACCCGCCGGGCTCTCCGGCCATCCAAGCAGGACCCTCAGCCGACCGACGTGGTTGACGAGAAACTCACGGCGGCGCTCGATCTTCGCGAACTGTCCATGGTCGGCACCGGCGCCGAAGATGCGCTCTCGCAATCGTCGCGCGTCCTTGAGGCAATGCGACGGCTGGTTGTACTTGCACTCGACGGCCAGCCAGAGGTTATTCTGTGGCCAGTAAGCGAGCACGTCGAAGTCTCCGACGTCATCGAAACGCTCTCCAGGAAATCGCCGCCTGAAGTCGATCCCGCGCAGAGCGTGCCCGGTGTGCCGCGCACAGATCTCGTGGGCTCGCACCTCTAGTTGAGCCTCGATCTCGGCTTTGATGCGGCCCACAACGCGAGTGACGTTGGGCCATGGAAAATCCGCCGGCAGGTAGCCGTTGGCAACGCTGCCCATCCAAATCGATTGCGCGCGCTCGGCAGTCGCGGCTCCCCACGCGAGGCGCTCTTGATCGAGTTGAACCAACGGCCGGATCAGGTATCTGTGGACACGCTTGAAGTGTTCCCAGACCGGCACATCCAGCTCGACCTCCTTCTTGCCCGCCAAGCGACGGATGCCCTGTGCATCCAGCGTCAGGAATGCGACCACTTTCTCCACGGCCTCGGCGGGAATTGCAGGTAGGTTCAAGCGCGCGCGGTCGAGGATGGCGGTTGGCGGCGCGCTGTACGAGAACCGCAGCTGATCATCGCCACCTGCTGCGCGCCACTGCGACAGTAGCTGCAGCACCTCGCGAAGCTGGCGCAACGAGAAGCCCACGTCTTCGGCGAATGCGTGATCGAGGTCACTCCAGTGGCCGCCAGCATCACCTGACGCGTTGACTTCGTCGTCCTCCAGCAATCCGATGCCCAGCTTGGCGCTGGCAACATCCGCAAGGTACTGCCTTTCCTTCTCGTCGCGGTCTTCAGAGAAAAATACGGTCGGCACATACGAGTCGTCCAACTCGATCCCGCCGACGTCGATCTCGTTGTGGAGCGTGTCGCTCGCCCCATAGAGCACCGCCAGCCAATCCGCGAAGGCGGCCAGCTCGACGAAGTCAGACCGGTCGGGAATCTCGGTGCCCTGACCGTTCAGGCCCAAGCAGCACTCCAGCAGGTAGCGGTTGTTGCGCGCCATGCCGATGTACTTTTCGTGCGCCTCCGCCAGCTCGGTCTGCCGATCGAAGGACACCTGATGGCTCATGCTTAGTTGCAGCCGCGTCATCTCGTGCCGGTACTTGGCGGTTGCCTCGTCATGCTGCTCGATGCACATTCGCGCCAACTGTCCACGGTCGTATCGCCCGATCTGCGCATGAAGCGCGCTCCGCATCGCGTCGCGCGCGGCGTTCATGACTTGCTTGGCTGACTCCAGCTCGAAGCGGGCCGGGGCGGCGACACCCTGCGCTTTGAACACGAAGGCCAGTTCTCTGCGCGCACGCTTGAATTGCTCTGCGTCCGGCGCCAGAGGCGAAGCGAAATCCGGAACGTCGACCGTTCGCCGCGTCACGCGGATCGTGAAGCGCGGCGGTCCTTGACCCGTCGCTCGAAGGCGGGCGACGAGCGCTTCGTCCACTGAGTCGCCCAGCAACGCGGACAGGCCACGCACGACGCCGAGCGCGCACTCGGCCTCGAAAGAAGCGTCCTTGGCTTCGTTGACACCGGCATGCAATCGCGACAGGTTGACCCTCGTTGACGCAACGAACTTGCGCACGCCGTCGTCGCTCACGATCCGCCAGGCGTCGAACAAGGGGCCGCCCGCCCGTTCCGCAGTCGCCACCTCATCGTCCAGCGCGGGGAGCGTGTCCGGGTCCGCCGCGCACCGGATGACGACCTGCTGCCTCCGGAGAGGCCCGATCCCAGCGAGCAGCGCTCCCCGTTGCGTGATCACGTCGGCAAGGCAGTGAACGAGGAGTTCGAGCAAGCGCCCGCTCTGTTCATCCCGATCGTCCGCGGCGGCGTCGACTTCCATCATCGCTTGCACTATGCAGGCACCGGCCTTGCCGGACCACACCAGCGCGAACGGTCCTTTGGCAGTAAGCGTCGTGAGTCCGTCGTTCTTGCGCTCGATAACCCATGTTGCCTGGTCGTCCGGGAACCGGTCCGGCGCGTCGGCCCAGAAGGCCTTGAGCTGCTCGAAGCGCCAGTTGGAGTTCCAGTGTGGGTCGAGGTTGATGTAGTCAGGTGAGATGGCGCCATCGATCAGGACGGCGTGAGAGTCCCGAAACGACGCGAAGTGATCGATCAAACCGGCGAATCCGCCGACCCGCGGCCCGAGGTCATCAAGGTAGGCCCAGAAGCGTTCGAGTTCCTCACCCTTCTCCAACGAATCGAACAGCGACACGAAGTCCGGCAATCCCATGACGCGGGCGTCCGTTTCCGGCAGGCCGAGCACCGTGGGTTGCGTGGTGACGCGCGCGAGGACACCGATGATCTGGACGTCACTTGCCCGAGCGAACGCGCCCGCCGAGTTCCGAAACTCGGCGATCTGCCGCGTGTCCTCCAGAGCCAGTCCCCAGCGGTCGCTCTCATCGACCAATCGGTGCAGCCGCTTCTCCATCTGTCCGAGCTGCTGCACTTGGTCCGGGTTTAGCACCAGGACGATGCAAATGCGAGCGCCCGATCGGACCACCGCCGCCACGTCGTGGTCGAATCGGTGCGATCGAGCGATGACGCGGGCTGGACCTGGGACGACGTCATGTTGCCGGAGCCGCTTGGCGAGGAAGCCGCCCAACCTCCTGCCGACCTGCTTCAGCATCTCAGGCGCGCGGGCCACGCTGCGCGCGTCCCACGAGTCCACGACAACGGCGGTGGCGCGTCGCGGCGACAGCGGCACGATGGTCTCCGCCACGCTCGCGAACATCACCGGCAGCGCCGTTCCGGTCAGGATGGAGTCACCGAAACGGGCCGAAGAGTCCGGGCAGCGCAGCGCGCCGAGCTCGATCCTCAGCGATTCGCTGGTGAGTCGCGCCAGGGGCTCGACGGCGGCCCACGCAGAGAGCAAGGCCGCTCGACAGGCCTGCCAGAACTCGGCAGACGGCACCTCGATGTGACCAGCCCTCACTCGGTCGTCGCTGCCAACGACGCCCCTATCCACCGCGCCGATGATGTGTGCCTGTAGCGCCACCGCCAAGTTGATTTCGGCCAGCGCCTGAGCTTTGTCCCCTTCCAGCAGCCGAAACGCTTCGATGAAGTCCGGTATGCGCTCCACGCTACCGCCATAGAGGATCGGCTCGAATTCCTGCGCGCCGGCAACACGAACCTCACCCCAGTCGCCCTCTGGAACGAAGTCCTCCAGCATGGGAAATCCAGGCAACAGCTCACCGAGCCCAGTGAGAAACCCGGCGAAGTCTTCATAGGTGCTTAGAGCTGCGCCAGAGTTGAACGCCGCCGGCCGCATGCTCATAGCGACGAGCGTCGAGAAGGTATGTTTGACCTGGCTAGATCGGTTCGGACGCCAAAGCTCGGAGACGCCGAGTGAGACGAGAACATCGACAGCCGCGAAGCGTGCGAAATATCGCCTCACGTCGTCGATACGCGCCCGGAACTGGAGGTCTGGCAGTTGTGGCCTGGTCTGCGCCGATCCTCTGGTTGGCTTCTTCGTCTGACCTTCCCGGCGTTCTCGCTTAAGCCTCGACTTCTTCCCCATCTGCTAGACACTCCGCAAGGCTGGTGTCGCTGCGCCTAGCCGTTGACGTGTTGACCTCTCGATCTGACTATCGCGAGCGACAAGGCTACTCGTCCCAATTGTGGATCTGATCTGACTCAATAACTACCTGCCGCGAAGGTGCCGGTCGTGGTCGGCGGCTCCTGACCGATCAGCGATGCATTCGTCGCTGGATGCCGATGGCCTGAGCTGCCTGGCGGGAACAGGGGTGGCCACGGATGTTCAGCTAGCATTCTTCGACCACGTCCACGCGTGGTTGTCCTTTCAACTGAGAGGCGGTGCAGCGCATGTGGGGTGCAATCAAGGGTCTGATCGATGAGATCAAAACCTGTGAGAAGGCCGGGCAAAAACGTCCGCGGTTGCAATGGCCTTCGTGTGCATGGACGCCATGGCCTACCTGTCTCTTCCGGCCGGTCGTGAAACGCAAGGCAAGGCTGACTTCATCGCCTGGGTCGATGCGCATCTGAAGGGACACGAAGACCAACCCTACCAGTACCGGGGACTGGACGTGTACGGTGCGCGCTGTGCCTTGCTGCATGCCTTCGGCTCGGAATCAGATTTTCACGAGAAGAACGAGGACGCCAAGAAGTTCGGATATCACGACGGCGGCAAACACGCCTACGACCCGGCTGTGGACGAGCGGCTTGTGATTGTCGGCACGGCCTCGTTCCTAAACGATGTTATTCACGCCGTCAGCGCTTTTCTGGAGGGCTGCAAGGCAGACGCCGATCTCCGCGCCCGAGTCGAGGGACGACTCCCGAAGGTCCTCGCGACATTTCCCGTCAGCGCGTAGAGCTTCCCGCTCACGGATTTAGATCGCCCGCCCCAAGGGAGAGCAGGATTGTGTCGAAGCTCTTGTCGCTCTGGCCAGCGAGATCCTTGAAGTGAGCGCTCAGGGTCCCGTGCGTCGTGCGCGCCTGCCGTTCTTCCCTGTCCTTGTCTTCGACGGAACTGTGCGCCTTCAGGATGCTGCGCAGAGCGTGAAGCCTACTGAGCGGCGTGAGGATCGCCTTGGCGTCATCGACCGTCTGTCCTGAAGCAACGAGGATTTCCGCGATCACGCGCAGCGAAGCCCAGTTCGCTTCTGCCTTCTTGCCCTTGGCCTCAAGCATCTTTCTCAAAGACTTGAGCTGAAAGCCCTCGACCAGAAGCTGGTCGAGGGCCATGATTTCATTGGCCCATTCAAGCGTCGAATCCGTTGCAGGGTAGCGCGCAGCATCCATGTGCGCTTCGCTCCGCGGCTGCCACCAATCCGGCGGCGCAGCGTTGAGCTTTCCGACCTTGTACTTCAGGAGATGTAGCGGGTCGTATTCGGAACTGAACTCGCCGAGTATGTCGTTCTCGTGCGCCCGCTTGGAGATCGTTCCCTTCGGCCACTCGTTGAAAGACTGCCAGTAGCGCTGCTCTTCGATCGGGAGACGGGCCAAGTCACCAACATAGGCATGCACCTGCCCGGCTTCGTTGATGTCGTAGCTCTTGAGATACCACGCGTTGCGGCAACTGATCGACCGATCATCGAGGCTGTATTTTTCTGGATCGGCCTTGAAGCGGTGCAGCACGTCAGGCCGGAAGAATGCCGGCGAAATCTCCCAAGGCAAGTCCGATTTCTGGAAGTAGTTCGAAAGGAATTCCGGTGCACACGACGTTTCGACTTCGACATTGTTCTTGCGGTCGAAAATCTTGAATGTGGCGTATTCCTTCTTCTTCGTCGGGTGTGTTTCCTCTTTCCACTCGTCGACCAGTTGTTGCAGCGGAATGGTGGAGCGGACGATCATGCGGCCATTCACGTAGCTGGCATTCCCGATGCTGCCGCCGTGATAGAACAAGTCGGGGGCCTTGCGATCGATGCGCGGATGGTCACCCCAGCCGTTGAAGCTCCCGGACTTGAAACGGGTGAAGTCGAAAAAGTAGACCAAAGCCATTTCCGCGAGGGTCAAATACGTGGCGAGGTCTTTGGCCAGGATTGTGACCGCGGTGAGACTCTCGCGTCCCGGACCAAGATCGGTGCGGATCACGCGGATAACGTCCTCAATATCGCCACGGTCATCTAGCCGGCAATAGGCATTGCGCTCCGATACGTAATGCAGGCCGAGCGCATGGACAAGCTTCTGGCTCAGCTCGATCGGACTCTCGCCCTTTTGCACACCATCGAACGAGCGGCGGAAGACGAGCTTCTCGCCGCCTGCCAGCGATTTCCCCGCGCGCAACGGCGCTTCAAGGTAGACGCGATGGCCTTCGCCGCCGCCGTAGCTCTTTTGAATGGCCCAGCTTTCATCTGTCTGCACGAAGGCGTGCATCAGGTCCTTCTGGTCCGCAGGCGTGACTTGCTTGAGCGGCGCGAGTACGGCATGGACGAGCGTCGCTGGAGCACTGGCATAGATCACCATTTCCTCGCTCTGCGCGTTCTCCCTTAAGAAAGCCACAGAGTCTTCCGCTGCGATCAGCCACTCCGTTTCGCCGGTGGCTGGCGCTTGGGAGATGGCCTTCAGAGCAGCGAGGTTGAGTCGTCGCGCCATCACGCGCCTCCAATATGGCTTTGAGCTTGTAGCCTACCGTAAAGCCGCCGTTGGCCACCGGCAGGTCGTGGCCGACCGGCGACGACCGGCTCTCGCAACTGCTCGCCCTAAACCGGCCGTTCAGATCTGATCATGAGCGTCAGCAATGTGGCGTCGATTTCGCCTACCGGAGCACCCGCCACCGGCCATAAGCGGGCATCGTCGACGAGTTGCCTTTGGGTAGACCAATGTCAGCCCACGTAGTGTTAGCTTATCGTGGCGTTTTCATTTCATGACCGCCAGCATCGAATTGGTGCATCACGTAGAAGGGAAACGCAATGGCAATGACGACCGTGGCCACGTCGGCGGCACTATGGCGGTCACTATGCTTGGACGCCGGACTGGAACTGCGCCTGAAGAACGGCAAGCCGGGTAGGGATGCCGACATCGAAGCCACGCTTCGCACGGCGTTTGCGGTGCCAGTCTCCGCGAAATCACTCGACGCGTGGTTGGCCGAGGATGTCACTTCGCCGCATCCTGAGGTGACGGTAGAGCGATTCCTTGTCGCGGTGCTCAACAGCCAAGCGGGGTTTGCGCGGATCATGCAAGACATCCTCGCCACGCTGGTCGCGGCCGATGCGCGTCGAACGTCGCGCAACCTGAGCATCGCCTTCAAGTTCCACGACATGGGCGATCCGATCGTACAGACGCTGGAGCAGTTCCGGGAGACCGTCGAACGCACTCAGAAGGCGTTGGAGAAGCGGCCGACGCTGCCTGACAGCACTACCATGTGGCAGATCTGGAGAGCCCTGCGGGACTTCACTCCGGGAACGGGCAACGGCCGACCCGACCGCTTTCCGTCAGTCCCGCACCTCTCGCACACTGGTGACGCGCGGCTCGACGAACAATTGGGCCAGGTTGCTCGCCTCGTCGCCGATGTTCAGGAACTTTGGACACGCCATGGCGTGGATCGGCCTCGGGTGATAGCCGCTGCCCAGGCAATGTCCGGTCAAGCCCCGGAGATCGTCAAGATTCAGAAGCAGCTGTACGCGGCCAGTGACTTCTGGGACGTTGGCGTGATCGACGGTTTGCAACAGCTTTCCTTGCTCGGGACGTCTAGCCAGATCAACAGGCAGAAAGCGCAAGACGAGCTCGCCGCAGCGCTGGCGCCCCTTGAATGGGGTGATGTCTGGGTTGACCGTACCGTCCGCGAACTGCTGGACATTCTTGCTTTACCCGCCTGGCAACGCCGGCACGAGTTGTACTCGGTCTGGGTCGGCACCCGCCTGCTCGAGGTGGCGAGGAGCGCCGAGCCCAGCATGCGCTTTAATCCCGTCGACGGCATCCTATCGTTCGCCTTCGGCGGCAGCCGGCTTGCCACGTACGAGCGTCAAGGCAATGAATACGAGATCTGGGCGGAAATGCGCTCCGATCTCGTAGGCAGCAGCACCAAGCGCAAGGAGAAGATCCAGCCCGACTTCCGTGTAGTGCGGGCGGGCCTGTCGCCAGCCGGTCCGCGCACCGTCTACGTTCTAGAGTGCAAGCACTACATGCGAGCCAGTTCAGCAAACTTCATCGCAGCCGCAAAAGACTACGCTCGCAGTTGCCCCAGCGCGGTTGTGCACGTAGTCAACCACGGGCCGGCGAACGACGGGGCGCTTCGCGCCGCTCTGCCTGTTGGTCTGCAGGCCGGCGTGCAATTCATCGGCGACGCTACCCCCGGCGAGGAAGCCGCCTCCGGATTGCTCTGCGACGCTATCCGCGACGTCCTGTTTCCGCGTTCCGCGGCACTGGCACCAAACGATGTCTTGCCGGATCCCACGCTAGCGCCGCCCTTGCGAACGGGTTGCACGGGCCAGATCTTTCTTGAATGGGACGACAGCCTGGAGGACATGGACCTAGCGCTCCTCGTGATCGACTCCGATGGCACTTCGACGCAGTCGATCGACTTCAGGCGCACCGGAGCCCTCGACGGGCCGCCCTTTGCCCGCTTCGACGAAGACACCCGCCACGGGCCCGGTGTGGAGCGCATCGACATCGGGGCTTGGCATTTCGACCGTTACGAACTGATCGCAACCAATTACTCGGGATCCGGCAGCATGACGCCGGCGGCACTTCAATGTCGGGTCGTTACGCCCACGAGCTCGACACTTCTGCGTTGCCCCTCGAACTTCTCGGCGTCGCGGACTGAATGGCGAATAGCTGAACTGGTCGTCCGCGGCGGCGAAATAGACATAGTGGCGATCGATTCTTAAATTTAGTGAAGACGGCGGTCTGATCGTCTATGGATGCATACAGCTTGTTCTGGGGGGGCGACCGATGGGTGCACGGGCGCTGAGTTACATCGACCTTCGGTAAGAAGCGGGCGCCGACGAACGGCGCGCTTTGCGGCAAATCTACGCTGCCTCGCAGCGACAACACCGGGGGGGCAGTGATGACAACTCTTGCGACAGTCTCCGCTCTTACTTGTTTTTGTTCTCTGCTGCGATCGCTCGGACAATGTTTGCCCGGGACTGCGCACGGGCTGCTAGCCGCTGCGCCTCGGCAGACTGCTCAAGCCATTCGAGGAAGCGCTGGAGGGCATGGCGAGTTTGCGAGTCGTCGCGGCAGTTCGCCAAGAACGCGAACTGCACCTTCTGCACCTGGTCCGCCACGTAGATTCCAAATATGTCGCTGACCACAATGGCATCCGGAAAACCAAGCAAAGCTCGGGCCTGGGTTTCTGTTGCCCCGCGGTGGCAGGCAATCAGGTGCAGGGGACCTTGCGCTTTTTTGAGGAGATCAGTTCGTTCATGATCTCGCAAGAACGGGCGCCCGACCATCTCGCGGGCCGCGGCAACCGTGAACGCGGCTGGGATGGCATGCACGATCACACCAATATCCTTGCCACCCAGAGGAAGGACGACATCGTTGCCCGAGGCCGTCGCCCCTGGCTGAGACGAAAGCGCGGTGCGAACGACTTGCTCCATCTCCCGTTTGCGTGCGCTGAAGTCCAGGCGCGTCCAATCCAGTGCTTGACCCATACCAAATCGGCTGGAGGCGCTCGACTTCACGCCACGCTGTGTCAACACGACCACGGCATCCGCGAGGGCTTCAAAGACTCGCTTTCTAAGGTCGTCGACGGTATCGACTTCGCCACCACGGAAAGCAGTCTGCCGATTGAGCTCGTCCCTGAAACGTTGGTCCCTCGCGCCCTGGTTGCCTTTGGCCAGCGGCACCCGCGGGAGTGCAATCAAGCGGACCTTGCCCCGCGCAAGCGCCAAGCCCTCGGCGTACTCGGCATGACAGATGCCAATGTCGCCACCAGTCTTGGCCCACCCGGCATTGCCGTTGGACAGCACGATGAGCACGTCGCAGTCCCGAACAGCCTGTAGGCATGCCTCCCAGCTATCCAACGTCCCATCGGCCGGCGGAGCGTCCTCGTTGATCCACACCTCAAAGACGGAACGCCCCAGAATTTTGTGGGCCTCAATCTCCTGTTTCAGCCTACGTCGGGTGTCACTCAGTTTGGTCGCGCTCTTCGCCGGAAAAAGATCATTGCAACGGCTCGACAGCATGACCCGGATCTTGGTGGAACTCGCCATTCTTCCTCCATAATGACCGGCTGAACCTGCCCGCAGCAAGATCGGCTAGTACAACCTTAAGTTTATGGCTGGTATTGCGCTCTCGATTCGGTGGTTCAGATGCCCGCTATGGGTCGTCAGGTGCCGCTTGTCCGGTCAGCGGGTCGCACGCGATGCAGGCGCGCTCGCCTTGCGCTGGGGCTTGGCGGTCTTGGCCCCTGCAGCGCGGCTGGTCAACTCGCGAGCCAGCAGGTCGAGAGCCTCCCGCTTCTCCAGCATGTAGTCGTGCCCGTCGTAGTGCCGCGCCTGGATGCCCGTGAGCCCATGTGACTGCACGTGGCCGCGGATCTCGCGGCTGATGCGGTTGGCCGCCAGCAGCGTCTCCACGCCGGACCGAACACGCTTGAGCTGAAAGCCGTCAATCGCATCGCCGACAACCTGGGTTGCCCAGCCCGACAAGGTTGTGCCGGAGATGGGCTTGAGGCCCTTCGTCGTGGAAAAGACGTGGTCGCCGGTGCGTTCGAACGACCGCAGGTCGCGCACGGCGGCCTTGACGATCGGCACCGTGTGCGTCCGCGCGCCTCGGCCAGGGCGACCTTTGGTGTCGTAGATCGTGATGGAGTCGGCGCGCACGTCGGCCCAGCGCAGGCGCACAAGCTGCTCAATGCGCTGCCCGCCGGTGAGCAGGTGCATGCGCAGGCACCGACCGCGCAGGCCCTGCAGTTTCTCGATCAAGTGCCAGTAGGCGCGCAGTTCATCGGCGGTCAGCGGCCGCTTGTCTGCGCAGTCGAACCGTCCATCGCGGCGCGTCTGCGCGACCGGGTTGACTTGGACGGCGTAGGCCTTGAAGGCGACCGGTATCGACGCCGTCACGCGGACATCCACGGCGCACTGGAAGGCGGCCCGCAGATACGTTCGGAGCTTGTTCGACGTGCGGCCCTTGCCCTGCTCGGTCAGCCGCCGCAGCATGTCGATGACCTGGTCCTGGGTGATCTCGCTCGCCGGTGTCCTGGCCATTGCGGGCCAGGCCGTCACCACGTGCAGGTCGAAGAGGTTCTTCGCTTCGCGGGCGCTGATGCGGCCCTGCGTCGCCTGATGCTTGACGTAGTCGTCGAGCAAGTTGCTCAGGGAATGCGTGGCTCGCGTCGCTTCTGCCTCCTTGCTGGCCGCGTACTGCCTTCGTTCGGCGGATTTGGCCTCCTTGAGACCACCGACCCCGCGGTGTGCAGCGTGCTTCAGCGACAGCCGGCGGCATTGTTCGCGGGCGGCAGCGATGCTCAAGCCACGTGATGTCGGCTCCAGCTTCTTGGGCGGCGAGACGGGGTCGTAGGGGCCGACCGGTTCGCGGTGAGTCCGGCCGTCGTTCGCGTAGCGCCAGTAGAACTGGACCGCGCCGGTGCTCAATCTGCGCGCCTGCAGGGAGCCCCCTTGCTCCAATTTCTCAAGCGTCACGAAGGTCCCGGCGGGCAGGGCCTGAAGCTGTTTCGGCAGCGCCAAAGACGCTGGTGCCAGTCCACTCATTTTGCAGTCCCCCAGTGCGCTGGTGCCAGTTTGGTGCCAGTTTCCGGTGGAATGGTACGGGATCATCTGAAACGTCGGTAGACCTAACCTGTTGATTTACAAGGAGATATGTGTCCCAGGAGATCCCGCAAAAACCCGGTTTGAAGCTCTCATAATCCTTTGGTCGTTGGTTCGAGCCCAACACGGCCTACCACGACACAGCGCGGCGTGCGCCAATTCAAGCTCTACCCACGCTGGCGCGCAAACGCCGCATCGCGTCTTCCAGCTGCTCCCGGCTGGCGCTGGCCGCGGCCGCGCCATCACCGGCGCGCAGCGCGATGACGATGCGTTCGTGGCCGGGCAGTGCGGTGCGGTTGCTGGCCGCCGTCGGGTTGGTGCGCTGCAGGCTGACAGTCAGCGCTGCGGTGATCGCGGTGCAGATCGCGGCCAGGTATTCATTGTCGGCGGCTGTGAGCAAGGCGATGTGAAAGTCGCGGTCGGCGGCAACAAAGGCTTCGGGCTGGTCGACCGCCGCCTGCATGCGCGCCCAGGCGGCTTCGACACGCTGCAATCCCGCTGCGCCGCCCTTTTGCGCCGCCAGCGCGCAAGCGCCGGGCTCGACGATCAGGCGCAGTTCCGTCAGCCGCAGCAGCAGCAGCGGGTCGGCGCCCGACTCGGCAATCCAGCCCAGAACCTCGGCGTCGAGCATGTTCCAGTGGTGGCGCGGCATCACGCAGGTGCCGCGGCGCTGGCGCGCCTCAAGCAGGCCTTTGGACTCGAGCGACTTGACGGCGTCGCGCAGCACCGAGCGGCTGACGCCGAACTCGGCCAGCAGCGCCGCTTCGGCTGGCAAGGTGGCGTCCGGCAGGTAGACGCGGCCAACGATGCGCCGCCCCAGTTCGCCCGCCACCTGGGCGCTGCGCGAGCCGGCGCGCCGCACCGGCGGGTGGGTTTGTGCGGATGACGCAGTGAGCATGCGGTCCATATTATATGATTTATTAGTTCGAAGGCGCCGGCAGCCCATGAAGATCCTGGACCTCAAGACCCACGTCCTGTCGACGCCGCTGGACGAAGGTTTCGCGTTTGCCATGGGCTGGGTCAGCCGGCGCAGCACGATGATCGTCGAGCTCATCACCGACGACGGCGTCACCGGCTGGGGCGAGGCGCTGTGCCACGGCCTGCAGCCGCCGCAGATCGCCGCCACCATCGTGCAGACGGCGCTCAAGCCGATCGTGGTCGGCCAGGACCCGTTCGACGTCGACGTGCTGTGGGAGCGCATGTACAACCTGACCCGCCCCTTCGGCCAGAAAGGCGCGGTGCCCAATGCGATCAGCGCCGTCGACATCGCGATCTGGGACTGCATGGGCCGCGCGCTTGGCAAGCCGATCCACAAGCTGCTCGGCGGCGCCTACCGCACTGACGTCCAGCCCTATGCCGCGGGCTTTTATCGCCGGCCCGGCGTCAGCTACCCGGCCGACGCGATCGCCGAAGCGCGGCGCCACCTGGCAGCCGGTTTCACGGCGATGAAGCTCAAGATCGGCTTTGGCGTCGAAGAAGACATTGCCTACGTACGCGCGGTGCGCGACGCCATCGGCCCGGGGCCGCGGCTGATGGTGGACGCCAACCATGCCTACAACGTGGGCGCGGCGCGGCGCATCCTCAAGGCCATCGAGCCGGCGCAGATCCATTGGTTCGAAGAGCCGATCTCGCCCGAGGACATCGACGGTTACTGCGAGCTCAAGAACCTGACCGACATCTACCTGGCGGCGGGCGAGAACGAGTTTACCAAGATCGGTTTTCGCGAATGGGTGTCGCGCCGCGCGGTCGACATCCTGCAGCCCGACATCTGCGCGGCCGGCGGCTTCACCGAATGCCGCAAGATCGCCGCGCTGGCCCAGGCCTGGCACCTGCCCATCGTGCCCCATGTCTGGGCTTCGGGCATCGGCCTGGCGGCTTCGCTGCAGTTCATTGCCACGCTGGCGCCGGCGCCGCTGGCCTTGCACCCGATCGAGCCGATGCTGGAGTACGACCAGTCGGCGCACCCGTTCCGCCACGACCTGATCCACGGCGCCATCACCATGCAGGGCGGGCGCGTGCGCATCCCCGACGGCCCCGGCCTGGGCATCGACGTTGATCGCGCCGTGCTCGATCGCTACCGTTGCCCGGCCGACACGGCATGATCCGCGTCTGCAGCTTTTTCCCCCGACGTCCACAACCCCGCAGGAGACTTCCATGAGCCACGTGCATTCAAACCTTTCGCCGGCTGCCGTGCGCACGCCGCAGCCGCTGCGCCGCAGTCCGCTGGTGCCGCGCGCCTGGCTGGTCGGCCTGGGCCTGGCGGCCGGATTGATGGCGGGCGCACACGCGCAGACGGTGATGCGCATCAACATCTCGATCGGCCAGAACTCGCACCAAGGTGTGGGCATCGACTTGTTCGCCAAGGAAGTCGAGCGCCGCACCAACGGCCGCTACAAGGTCGAGACCTTTTACGCCGGCTCGCTGGGTGGCGAGCGCGAGTCGATCGAGTCGGTGCAACTGGGCACGCAGGCGCTGACGCTGACCTCGACCGGCCCGGTGCCCAACTTCGTGCCCGAAGCGCGCATCCTCGACATCCCCTTCCTGTTCCGCGACAAAGCCCATGCGCGCGCCGTGCTCGACGGCCCGATCGGCCAGGACATGCTCAAGGAGTTCGAGTCCAAAGGCTTCAAAGCCCTGGCCTGGGCCGAGAACGGCGTGCGCCACATGACGAACAGCAAGCGTGCAGTGAATGCGCCTGACGACCTGAAGGGTCTGAAGATGCGCACGATGGAGAACCCGGTCCACGTCGCCGCGTACAAAGGTTTCGGCATCATCACGACGCCGATGGCTTTCCCCG
>JAUYAJ010000063.1 GCA_030693565.1 Rubrivivax sp. | reverse complement strand
TCTGGGACGACCATGTCGTCCACACCGAAGAGGACGGCACCGCCACCCTCTACATCGACCGCCACCTGGTGCACGAAGTCACCAGCCCGCAGGCTTTCGAAGGCCTGCGGCTGGCCGGGCGCAAGGTCTGGCGCACGAGTTCCATCGTCGCCACCGCCGACCACAACACCCCGACCACCGGCTGGGCCGACGGCTACGACGGCATCACCGACCCGATCAGCAAGCTGCAGATCACCACGCTGGACGCCAACATCAAGGCCTTCGGCGCGGCGGCCTACTTCCCGTTTCTGGACCGCCGCCAGGGCATCGTCCACGTCATCGGGCCCGAACAAGGCGCGACCTTGCCCGGCATGACGGTGGTCTGCGGCGACAGCCACACCAGCACCCATGGCGCTTTCGGCGCGCTGGCGCATGGCATCGGCACCAGCGAGGTCGAGCATGTGCTGGCCACGCAGACGCTGCTGGCGAAGAAAGCGAAGAACCTGCTCGTCAAGGTCGACGGCCAGCTCGGCCGCGGCTGCACCGCCAAGGACATCGTGCTCGCCATCATCGGCCGCATCGGCACCGCCGGCGGCACCGGCTACACCATCGAGTTCGGCGGCGCAGCGATCCGCGCGCTGAGCATGGAAGGGCGGATGACGGTGTGCAACATGGCCATCGAAGCCGGCGCCCGCGCCGGCCTGGTGGCGGTGGACGACAAGACCATCGACTACCTGCGCGGTCGCCCGCTGGCGCCGCAAGGCGTCGAGTGGGACCACGCGGTGGCGATGTGGCGCACGCTGCAGTCCGACGCCGGTGCGCATTTCGACGCTGTCGTCGAACTCGACGCGGCGCAGATCAGCCCGCAAGTCACCTGGGGCACCAGCCCGGAGATGGTGTTGCCGGTAGACGGCCGCGTGCCCGACCCCGACAAAGAGCGTGACGCAGTCAAGCGCGGCGCCATCGAGCGCGCGCTGGCCTACATGGGGCTGGAGCCGAACAAGCTGCTCGCCGACATCCACATCGACAAGGTCTTCATCGGCTCGTGCACGAACAGCCGCATCGAAGACCTGCGCGAAGCTGCCGCCGTGGTGCGCAAAGCTGGCGGCAAGGTGGCGGCGAGCGTCAAGCTGGCGCTGGTGGTGCCGGGCTCGGGGCTGGTCAAGCTGCAGGCCGAGAAAGAAGGCCTGGACAAGGTCTTCAAGGCGGCCGGCTTCGAGTGGCGCGAGCCCGGCTGTTCGATGTGCCTGGCGATGAACGCCGACCGGTTAGAGCCCGGCGAGCGCTGCGCCTCGACCAGCAACCGCAATTTCGAAGGCCGCCAGGGCGCCGGCGGCCGCACCCACCTGGTGAGCCCGGCGATGGCGGCGGCAGCGGCCTTGAACGGCCACTTCGTCGACGTGCGCCGGATCTGAAGACGCAAGAGGAAGCACCATGATTCGACTTTGCACACTGTGCGCGCTGCTGGCTTTGCTGGCCGGCTGCAACACCATCAAGGGCGTCGGCCAGGACATGCAAAAGGCCGGCGAGTCGATCGAAAACGCCGCAAAGAAGAAGTGAGCATGCAAGCCTTCACCGTGCACAAGGGCCTGGTGGCCCCGATGGACCGCGAGAACGTCGACACCGACGCCATCATCCCCAAGCAATTCCTGAAAGCGATCGCGCGCACCGGGTTCGGCCCCAACCTGTTCGACGCCTGGCGCTACCTCGACCCGGGCGAGCCCGGCCAGGACCCGGCGTCGCGCAAGCCCAACCCCGACTTCGTGCTCAACCAGCCGCGCTACCAGGGCGCTTCGGTGCTGCTGGCGCGCACCAACTTCGGCTGTGGCTCGAGCCGCGAGCACGCGCCCTGGGCGCTCGAGCAATTCGGCTTTCGCGCCTTGATCGCACCCAGCTACGCCGACATCTTCTACAACAACTGCTTCAAGAACGGCGTGCTGCCGATCGTGCTGCCCGAGGCCCAGGTGGCGCGGCTGTTCGACGAGGTCAAGGGCTTCGTCGGCTATGCGCTCACCGTCGACCTGCCGCGCCAGGTGGTGATCACCGCCGACGGCACCGAACTGCCCTTCGATGTGCAGCCGTTCCGCAAGTACTGCCTGGTGAACGGCTTCGACGACATCGGCCTGACGCTGCGCCACGCCGACAAGATCCGCGCTTTCGAGGCCGAGCGCCTGGCCCGCTTGCCATGGCTGACGAACCGATCAATCGGCTGACTCTGATTCCAAGGACTGTTCATGAAGATCGCCATCCTTCCCGGTGACGGCATCGGCACCGAGATCGTTGCCGAAGCCGTCAAGGTCTTGCAGGTGCTGGAGCTGCCGCTCGAGCTGGAAACCGCCCTCGTCGGCGGCGCCGCCTACGAAGCCCATGGCCACCCGCTGCCCGATGCGACGCTGGCGCTGGCCCAGGCCGCCGACGCCGTGCTGTTCGGCGCCGTCGGCGACTGGAAGTACGACAAGCTCGAACGCGCGCTGCGCCCCGAGCAAGCCATCCTCGGGCTGCGCAAGCACCTCGGACTGTTCGCCAATTTCCGCCCGGCGATCTGCTAC
>JAUYAJ010000059.1 GCA_030693565.1 Rubrivivax sp. | reverse complement strand
GGGCCGCCGCATCCCCGAATGCGCCACGCTGGCCGACTACATCGGCTCGGGGCGCTACCTGCAGGCCGCGAAGGACGTGGCCGGTCTCGCCGCCGATGCGCCGCTGGCCGGCCTGAGCTACCTGCCGGTCATTCCGCGCCCGGAGAAGATCGTCTGCGCGGTGCGCAACTACATGGACCACCACCAGGAGGTGCTCGCGGCCGGCATTCACCGCGAACTGTCAGCCGAACCGCCGATCTTCCTGCGTGTGTGGCGCTCGCAGATCGGGCATCTGGCGCCCATCGTTCGCCCGCGTGTTTCGGACACGCTCGACTGGGAGGGCGAACTGGCGGTGATCATCGGCAAGCCCGGGCGCGACATCCCTGTCGAGCGCGCCTACGAACATGTCGCCGGCTACTCGATCTACAACGACGTCAGCGTGCGCGAGTGGCAGTTCCACGCCAAGCAGATCGCCGCCGGCAAGAACTTCGAAAGCACCGGGCCCTTCGGGCCGTGGATGGTCACGGCCGAGGAAATCGCCCCGGGCCGCGCGCTCAAGCTCAGCACCCGGCTGAACGGGCAGACGGTGCAGGACAGCCACACCGGTCACATGATCTTCCCGACCGAGAAGCTGATCGCTTACGCGTCGACCATCTTCACGCTGGTGCCGGGCGACGTCATCGTGACCGGCACCCCGGCCGGCGTGGGCTGGAGCCGCAAACCACCGCTCTACATGCAGCCCGGCGACGTCGTCGAGGTCGAGATCGAAGGCATCGGCATCCTGCGCAACCCCGTCATCGCCCAGGACTGACCGCCGGCCAAACGCCTGCCCTACAACCCCGAGGAGACCTCCGATGCGCACCCCCCTTCCGATGGCCAGCCGCCGGCAGCTGCTGCTGGCCGGCGCCGCGCTCGCCGCCATGCCGCTGGCACGCGCCCAGGCCTGGCCGGAACGGCCGATCAAGGTCCTACAAGGCTTCGCCGCGGGTGGCAACGCCGACACCATCGCCCGCCTGGTGAGCAGCGAGATGGCCAAGGGTCTGGGCCAGACCTTTGTCGTCGACGCCCAGGTCGGCGCCGGTGGCACGCTGGCGTCGGGCGCGGTGGCGCGGGCCGCGGCCGACGGCTACACCATGCTGCTGGCCACCGGCGGCCACGTCGTCGCTGGCGCGCTGTACGACAAGCCGCCCTACCAGGCGGCCACCAGCTTCCAGATGGTGTCGACCATCACCTTCTTCCCCTTCCTGGTGGTGACGCCCGCAGACGGCAAGTACCGCTCGCTGCGCGAGGTGCTGGCAGCCGCGCGCGCGGCGCCGGGCCAGATCAGCTACGGCACCGCCGGCATCGGCTCGACCCACCACCTGGTGGGCGAACTGCTGGCCAAGATGGCTGGCGTGACCATGCTGCACGTGCCTTACCGCGGCGATTCGGCGTCGGTCACTGCGCTGCTGTCGGGCGACATCCCGATCATCATCGCGCCGCCCACCGCCGTGCTGGGCAACATCAAGGGCGGCAGGCTGCGTGCGCTGGCCGTCACCGGCCCGCAGCGCTGGCCCGGCATGCCCGAGGTGCCGACGGTCGACGAGCAAGGCGTGGCCGGCTTCGATGTGCGCTCCTGGGCCGGCTGGATGCTGCCTGCGGGAACGCCGATGCCCATCGTCGATCGCCTGCATGCCGAGACCCAGAAGGCGCTCCAGGTGCCGGCGGTCAGGACCCGGCTCGAGGAAATGGGCGGCGAAGCCCGCGGCAGCACACCGCAGGAAATGACGGCGATGGTCAACGCCGAGCTGAAAAAGTGGACCCAGGTCGTCAACGACGCCAAGATCCCGCGCCTGTAGGAGCCCCCCGATGTCCTTGATCCAGATCCGCAAACGCAGTCTCGTCGTCGAAACCGTGCTCCACGACGGTGGACCGCCGGCCGCGCAGCCGCTGCGCCTGGCCGCGGCCTGCGCGGTCGTGCGCAACCCCTACGCCGGACGCTACGAGCCCGACCTGCTGCCCTTCATGGCCGAACTGCGCAGCCTGGGCGCCCTGCTCGGCGAGGAAGTGGCCGCGGCACTGGGCAAGGAGCGCATCGAAGCCTACGGCAAGGCCGCGATCGTCGGCGTCGCCGGCGAGCTGGAACACGCCGCCGTCTGGCACGAGGCCGGCGGCTGGGCCGTGCGCGCCGCGCTCGGCGAACCGAAGGCCATCGTGCCCGCCGGCATGGTCGTCGCAGCCACCGGCTACCGGCTGATGGTGCCGCTGCATTACATCCACGCCGCCTATGTGCGCAGCCACTTCAACACGATCGAAGTGGGCCTGCAGGACGGTCCGCGCCCGGACGAGATCCTGTTCGCGCTGGTCGCCGCCGACGGTGGGCGGGTCCATGCGCGGCTGGGCGGGCTGAGCACGGCGCAGGTGTCGGTCCACGATGGCCAGCGCTGAACCGATGATGCAGGCGGTGCAGGTGCACGTGCCGGGAGGCCCGGACGCTCTGGTGCTGGCCCAGCTCCCGCTGCCCCAGCCCGGCCCCGGCGAGGTGCGCGTGCAGGCGCGCGCCATCGGCGTCGGCGGCCCCGACGTCTTGATTCGCAACGGCAGCTACAAGTGGATGCCGCCGCTGCCGGCGATCCCGGGCAACGAGATGGCCGGTGTCGTGGACGCACTGGGCGCCGGCGTCACCGGCCTGGCCGTCGGCCAGCGCGTGCTGGTGAGTTCACGCGAACTGCCGCAGCGCGGCGGCTGTTACGCCCAGGCCCTCTGCGTGCCGGCCGACGCGCTGTTCCATCTGCCGGACAACGTCGGCTTCGGCGATGCCATGAGCCTGGGCAACTTCCAGCTCGCGCAAGCCATGCTGCAAAGCTGCAGTGGCGCGATGGGGGTACGCAGCGCGCTGTTGCCCGGCGCGGCCGGCGGCGTCGCCACCGCGCTGACCCAACTCGCCAGGGCGCAAGGCATCACGGTCGTTGGCACCGCCTCCTCAGCCGCCAAGCGTGACTTCGCGCTCGCCAACGGCGCCAGCACCGTGCTGCTGGACGCCGACCCGGCCAGCTTGCCGGCGCGCGTGCTCGAGGCCACCGGCGGGCGCGGTGTCGACCTGGCGTTCGACCATGTCGGTGGCGCGCTGTTTGTCGCCTGCCTGCGCTCGCTGGCCGATTTCGGCTGCGCCGTCTCCTACAACATCCTGTCCGGCGCGCCCAACGCCGACGTGTTCCAGGAGCTGCGCACCCGCCTGGCCAAGAGCCTGGCCGTGCGCACCTTCTCGATCCACAGCTGGGACCACGACCGCGCGGCGCGCCGCGCGCTGATGGAACGCGCCATCGAACTGATGGCCGCAGGCCGGATCCAGGCGCCGCCGGCGACCTTGCTGCCGCTGACCGCCGCGCGCCATGCGCATGAACTGCTGGACGGCGGCCGGACACTGGGCAAGATCATCCTCGAACCCTAGGGCGACCATGACCGCACCCTACACCCCCCGGCTGGCTCACTTCGGCATGTTCTGCCGCGACCTGCCTGGGCTGACGGCGTTCTACCGCGCCGTCTTCGACCTGCACGAGACCGACAGCGGCAAAGGCTTCACCTTCCCGTTCGACATCGTCTTCCTCAGCGCCAGCCCCGACCAGCACCACCAGCTGGTGCTGGCTTCGACGCGCGGCGCCGACGCGCCCAGCACGGTGATGCAGCTGTCGTTCATGGTGCAGTCGCTGGACCACCTGCGCGAAGCCCGGCGCCGCGCCTTGGCCCACGGCGCCACCGCGATGCGCGGGCTCAACCACGGCAACGCCTTGTCGATCTACTTTGCCGACCCCGAGGGCAACACCGTCGAGTGTTACCTGGACACGCCTTGGTACGTGAAGCAGCCCCACGGCGACCCGCTGGACCTGGACCGCGACGACGCCGACATCTGGGCCGACACCGAACGCCTGTGCCGCGCCGATCCCAGTTTCATGCCGGTTGGACAATGGGCCGCACGCTTCGCCGCGCGGGCGCGCTCCGACTGACAGCAATTCCTCCGTGGCGCGTCATCAGCACTCTCGACCATCGAGTGCTAATATGGACGGAACCAATGAGGTTTTGAGCTGTCCCAACCTGCCATGAACACTGCTGCCAACACCGCTATCTCCGTCCGCGATCCGTGGTCGATGGTGCCGTCGCTGGGCAATCTGGATGCCTACATCAGCGCCGTCAACCGCCTGCCGCTGCTGACCCAACCCGAAGAGGTGTCACTGGCGCGGCGGCTGCAAGCCCATGGCGACGTCCAGGCCGCCGGCCGCTTGGTGCTGTCGCACCTGCGCCTGGTGGTGTCGGTGTCGCGCCAGTACAAGGGTTACGGCCTGCCCCAGGGCGACTTGATCCAGGAAGGCAACATCGGCCTGATGAAGGCCGTCAAGCGCTTCGACCCCGAGCAAGGCGTGCGCCTGGTGAGCTATGCGCTGCACTGGATCCGCGCCGAGATCCACGAGTACATCCTGAAGAACTGGCGCCTGGTCAAGGTCGCCACCACCAAGGCCCAGCGCAAGCTGTTCTTCAACCTGCGCTCGATGAAACAAGGCCTCAAGAGCAGCGCCGGCGACGCCGACAGCCACCGCAACACGCTGACGCCGGACCAGGTCGACAGCATCGCGCGTGACCTCAAGGTCAAGCCGGCCGAGGTGATCGAGATGGAGACCCGGCTCTCGGGCGCCGACCTCGCGCTCGATCCGCAGACCGACGACGGCGAGGAAAGCTACGCGCCGATCGCCTACCTGGCCGACGATTCGACCGAACCGACGCAGGCGCTCGAAAGCCGGCACCGCGACTGGCTGTCCAGCGACGGCATCGCGCAGGCGCTCGACGTGCTCGACGGGCGCAGCCGGCGCATCGTCGAGGAGCGCTGGCTCAAGGTCAACGACGACAGCTCTGGCGGCATGACGCTGCACGAGCTGGCGGCCGAGTACGGCGTCAGCGCCGAACGCATCCGCCAGATCGAGGTGGCGGCGATGAAGAAGATGCGCAAGGCATTGGCCGAGGCCTGATTCGCCCCGGCCCCCAGCAGAACGGCTCCCGCGGGAGCCGTTCTGCTGTCGATGACAAACTCAGCGGGTGGACTCGCCCAGCAGCAGTTTGAGGTCGTGGGTCAGTGCTTCGGCGCCAACGCCGTAGCGTGTGAACAGCCGCACCTTGCCCTGGGTGTCGAAGACGTAGGAGCCCGCGGTGTGGTCCATCGAGTAGCTGCCTTCGGTCTTGCCCGGTGACTTGGCGTAGAACACCTTGAAGCTCTTGGCCGCGGCCTGGGTCTGCTCGGCCGAGCCACGCAAGGCAACAAAACCGGCGCCGAAGTTGTCGACATAGGCCTTGAGCACGGCCGCGGTGTCACGCTCGGGGTCGACGGTGACGAAGACCCCTTGCACGCGCTCGCCGTCGGCGCCCAGCGCCTTCTTCACCGCCGCCAGTTCCAGCAAGGTCGTCGGGCAGACATCCGGGCATTGGGTGAAGCCGAAGAAGACGACCGTGACCTTGCCCTTGAAGTCGGCCAGCGTGCGGTCCTTGCCGTCGGCGTCGGTCAGGTTCAGCTCGCGCGCGTATTCGGCGCCGCTGATGTCGATGGCCTTGAAGGCCGGCTTGGCGCCGCCCAGCAGGTCACAGCCGGCCAGCGTGAGCGCGGCCGCAGCGCCAAGGAAGATCAGCCGACGAGTCGTTGCAGCCATGGGTCCAGGTAGTGGTCGAGCAGCAGTGCGGCAAACAGCAGCGACAGGTGCCAGATGGAGAAGCGGAAGGTCTTGCGCGCCAGCGCATCGCTGTACTCGCGCCAGAGCTGGAAGGCGTAGGCGATGAACATCACCCCCAGCACCAGCGCCGCCACCAGGTAGATCCAGCCGCTCATGCGGTAGGTGAAGGGCAGCAGCGTGGCAGCGAACAGCACCAGCGTGTACAGCAACACCTGCAAGCGCGTGAACTCCGGGCCGTGGGTGATGGGCAGCATCGGCAGGCCGGCCTTGCGGTAGTCCTCGGCGCGGTACAGCGCCAGCGCCCAGAAGTGCGGCGGCGTCCACAGGAAGATGATCAGGCACAGCATCAGCGCCTCGGGCCCGACATCGCCCGTCATCGCCGCCCAGCCCAGCACCGGCGGCATCGCGCCCGAGGCGCCGCCGATGACGAGGTTCTGCGGCGTCAGCGGCTTGAGCACCACCGTGTAGATGACCGCATAGCCGATGAAGGTGGCGAAGGTCAGCCACATCGTCAGCGGGTTGATCCACAGGTAGAGCACGGCGCTGCCAGCGGCGCACAGCGTCGCCGAGAAGCTCAGGGTCTGCACATTGGTCAGCTCGCCCTTGGCCGTGGGCCGCCAGGCGGTGCGCGCCATGCGGGCGTCGATGTGTTGCTCGACCAGGCAGTTGAAGGCGGCGGCGGCGCTGGCCACCAGCCAGATGCCCAGGGTGGCAATGGCCACGCGCGCCAGGTCGGGCCAGCCGGGTTCGGCCAGCAACATGCCGATCAGCGCGCAAAAGGCGATCAGCTGCACGACACGCGGCTTGGTGAGGGCGTAGAACTGCGCCCAGCGGGAACTGGTGGCAGCGGGGGCGGTGAGCGTCTGGGCCATGGAAGTGTCGATTTTAGGCAAGCGCCGGCGACCGCGAGGCCGAGCGTGCCAGCAGCAGGGTGAACAGCAGCACCAGCGCGGCCGCGCCGGCCGAATGCGCCAGCGCCGCGGCCAGCGGCCAATCCATCACCACATTGGACAAACCGCTGGCCACCTGGGCCAACAGCAGCGCGGCCAGGCCGAAGCCGAAGCGGCACAGCGCCGGCTCGGCCTGCCGGTAGAGCCGCCAGGCCAGCGCCAGCAGGAACACGACCACGAGCACAGCGACCAGCCGGTGCGCCATGTGGATCGCCACCAGCGCTTCGAAGTCGAGCACGCTGCGGTCGGCCGCCAGGCCGAGCTCGCGCAGCAGCACGAAGCCGGCGCCGAAGTCCATCGCCGGCCACCACTGGCCGTTGCACTGCGGCGCGCCGGTGCAGGCGAGCACGGCGTAGTTGGTGCTGACCCAGCCGCCGAGTGTGATCTGCAGCATCAGCAGCGCCAGGCCGACGGCGGTGGCGCGGCGCAGCGCTGGCGTCAGCGTCAGCGGCCGGGCAAGGAAGGACTCGCGCTGCACTGCCAGCAGCGCCAGCAGCGCCAGCCCGCCCAGCAGGTGCAGGGTGACGACTGCCGGGTAGAGCTTGAGCGTCACCGTGTACTTGCCGAACAGGCCTTGCAACACGACCCAGACCAGGGTGAAGGTCGGCCACCAGGGTGAGTGCGGCAGGCGCCGCCGCGCCAGCCAGCTGGCCACGGTGGTGACGAGGATGAGCACACCGACCGTCATCGCCAGGTAGCGGTGGATCATTTCGATCCAGGCCTTGGACCAGGTCACCGGTCCGCTCGGCAGCGCGCTCTGCGCGGCATGGATCTCACCGCGCGCGCCGAAGGGGCTGGCGGCGCCGTAGCAGCCCGGCCAGTCGGGGCAGCCCAGGCCGGAGTCGGTCAGGCGGGTGAAGGAGCCGAAGACGATGAGGTCGAAGGTCAGGAACAGCGTCAACGCTGTCAGCGTCGCCAGCCGGGCGCGCAGGTCGGCGCCGCGCTGACGCAGCCAGATCCAGGACAGCGGCAGCAGCGCCAGCAGCAGCGCCAGCAAGGCCAGCCGCGCCAGCGGCGCCCAGTCGACAAGCGAGTTCGCTTCTTGCATGAGGGGTCAGCGGCCGGGTTGATCCCAGGACGCCGAGGCGCGCAGCAGCCGCTCCAGGTCACGCTTGACGCGCCCCGGCTCAGGCGCGGCCGGCACCCGCATCATCCATTCGCCCATCGGGTCGACGACGAAGAGATGGTCCTCCAGCGCCTGCCCTGCGGCCGGCGCCAACCAGTTCGCCAGCGCGGCGCGGTCGGCGCGCAGTGCGCGCACTGGTGCGCCGCCGTCCAGCGCCGCTTGCAGCGGCGCTGCCAGTGGTGCGTCGTCGGTGAGCAGCCAGATCTTGTCGAGGCGGTCGCGTTCGCGGCCGAGCATCTCGCGCAGCTGGCGCTGGGTGAACAGTTGGCGCTGGCAAGCCTCGCCACAAGCCGACGGCCCCACGGCCACCAGCAGCCACTGGCCTTTGAGCGAGGCCGCGTCGACGGCGCTGCCGTCGAGCGCCTGCAGCGCCAGCGCCGGCAAAGGCCGCGTCGGCAGGATCAGTTCGCTGTAGTTGGTCCGCGCCTGGGGCCGGATGACGAAGTAGGTGAGGTAGGAAGCGACGACCGGCGCCGCACAAACCAGCAGCACGAGCAGCATCTTCAGGCGGCCATGGGTGGTGCGACGGCCGCCGCCTGCGGCCAGGTCGGGCGCGGCCATGTCGTGCACGGTCAGGCGCAGCGGTTCAGCGGCGTCGCGGGCGGAGGAGTTGGAACCAGACATAAAGACCCAGGATGAGGGTGGCCAGGGCGAACCACTGGAAAGCGTAACCGTGGTTCTTGTCGACGCCGGCCGCCGGTCGCGGCCACTGCCGCAGCAGGCCGTCATCCGTGCCCGCCGCAGCGTCTTCCTGGACGATGGTCAGCGGGCGCAGCGGCAGCGCGGTTTCGTGCGCGTAGGCGGTCAATTCGATATTTTGCCGGATCACCCCGGAAGCCGCCGCATCGAACTCATACAACCGCGCCGGCGCAGGGCCAACGCGGCCCACCAGCCGCACCAGGCCAACCGGCGTCGGCGGCGCGTTGACACGGCTGCGGTCGAGCTGGTCACGCGGCTGCCAGCCGCGCTGCACCAGCACCACGCTGTCGTCGGCCAGGCGCAGCGGCGTGACGACGTAAAAGCCGACGCGACCGTTCATCTGCCGGTTGTCCAGGTAGAGCGTGCGCTCGGCCAGCCAGTGGCCGTCGACGACCACACGCCGGTAGTGCTGGGCCGGCGCCGTGGCAGCGTCGCGCGTCAATTCGGCCGCGGTCAGCGCCGGCAATTCGCGGCGCTGGTCAAGCGCCTGCTGCAGCGCGGTCTTCTGCGCCGCACGGTCGAGCTGCCAGACGCCCAGGCGGGCCGTCAGCACGACGCCGGCCACCGCGGCCAGCAGCACAACGAAGGCGCGGCCGTTCAGTGGCATCGCGGTGCGCCGGGGGCAGTGGAATAATCGCGGGCCATGAAGATCGTGATTGTGCTGATGCTGGTGGCCGTGCTGGGCGCGCTGGCCAGTGCCGGCTTTTTCATGCTGCGCAAAGGCCGGCCGGGCGACCAGCGCGACCGCCGCATGGCATGGGCGCTGGCGCTGCGCGTGGCGCTGTCGGTGGCCTTGTTCCTGTTCATCCTGCTGAGCTGGACCATGGGCTGGATGCGGCCCACCGGGATTCCGATCGGCTACTGATGCCGGCGGCGCTGGAAACGGAAAACGCCGCATGACGCGGCGTTTTCACGGCGGGCGGCCAGTGGCCGCCAGCGCTCACAACCAGTAGACCAGGAAGTACAGGCCGAGCCAGACGACGTCGACGAAGTGCCAGTACCAGGCCGCGCCCTCGAAGCCGAAGTGGCGCTCGGGCGTGAAGTGGCCGCTCATCAGCCGCAGCGTGATGAAGAGCAGCATCAGCATGCCCACCAGCACGTGAAAGCCGTGGAAGCCGGTCAGCAGGAAGAAGGTCGAGCCGAAGATGCCAGAGCTGAGCTTGAGGTTCAGGTCCTGATAGGCATGCATGTACTCGTAGGCCTGGACGCCGACGAAGGTCGCACCCAGGATCACCGTGATCCACATCCAGCCGATGGTCTTGGCACGCTGGCCCGCGATCAACGCATGGTGCGCGATCGTCAGCGTCACGCCCGAGGTCAGCAGCAGCGCGGTGTTGATGGTCGGCAGCGGCCAGGCGCTGATGGTCGCAAAGGGCTCGACGATGCCCGCGGGCGACGCGGTGGCGCCGCCACCGGCGCTGGGCCAGATCGCCTTGAAGTCGGGCCACAGGATCTGGTGATCCAGGTTGCCCAGCATCGGCAGCGCATGCACGCGGGCCCAGTACAAGGCGCCGAAGAAGGCCGCAAAGAACATCACCTCCGAGAAGATGAACCAGCTCATGCTCCAGCGGAACGAGACGTCGACGCGGTCGGAGTACAGATGCCCTTCGCTTTCGCTGATGGCCTGCCGGAACCAGCGGTACAGCACCGAGAGCCAGAACACCATGCCGACCAGCAGCACGTAGGCACCCCAGCCGGCTCCGTTGACCCACTGCCCGGCGCCAAAGATCACCAGCAGCAGACCGAAGGCCACCAGCACCGGGTAGCCCGAAGGTGCGGGAATGAAGTAGTAAGGCGTTTTGCCCGCGGGCGTCATGGCCGACATCTTGATCTTTCTCCTCGAACCGAAACTCTAGAAAGCGAACAACTCTGGACCGCTCAGCGGGCAACGCCGCTGGCAATCACCCAATTCACCAGCAACACCAGTGCCAGCACAAACAGCGCCGCAGCGCCGACGCCGGCGACCACGACATGCAGCGGATTGAGCCGCTGCAAGTCTGCAGCAAGGCCAGCCGACCGCCGCACGCCAAAAAACGACCACAGCACGGCGCGAGTCGTCTGCCAAAACGACAGCGGCCGGGCGCTGGCTTGACGCAGGCTGCTCATCCGCCCACCTTGGCCGGCACCAGCGGCGTCAGCGTCGCCAGTGGCGCTGCCGGCACCTTGCCGCCGACCTCGAAGAACGTATAGGACAGCGTGATCGTCGTCACGTCCTTGGGCAGCTTGGGGTCGATGATGAACACCACCGGCCACTGCTTGGCCTCACCCGGTGCCAGCTTGTATTCGTTGAAGCAGAAGCACTCGAGCTTGTTGAAGTGCGCGCTGGCCTGCTTGGGTGCATAACTCGGCAAGGCCTGCGCCACCATCGTGCGGTTCTGGGCATTGCGGAACTCGTACATCACCGTCGTCAACTCACCCGGGTGCACCTGCAGCGAGCTCTGTGCCGGCTTGAATTCCCATGGCCCGCGCGCGTTGGCATCGAACTCGACGGTGATGGTCCGCGTGCGATCGACCTGGGTGTTGTCAGGCGTCACCCGCGAGCCGCTGCCGAGCCAGCCCTTGGCGATGCGCTGTTCGGCGACCGACAGCACGTTGATGCCCAGCGCGTCGCAGATCGCGCGGTACATCGG
>JAUYAJ010000153.1 GCA_030693565.1 Rubrivivax sp. | reverse complement strand
TCAGCGACGAAGTGCTGGTGATGAAGGACGGCATCGTCGTCGAGCAAGCCAGCGCGGCGCAGATCCTGGCCGCACCGCGCGAGGAATACACGCAGCGGCTGCTGGCGGCGATTCCGCGCGGGTACCGCGCGGCCGCCTGATTCACGCGCGGGGACCGCTGCCGCCCGGCCATTGCGCCGATGCATCTGCCCGTGCACTGAACGCCATCGCAAGAGTCTGGCGACCGGTGCGAGCTGGGTTTATCATTCGCGCATGGCTGTATGGATATACATATGAGCGTGGTTGGCTTGTTCGCCGGGATCGGTGGGTTTGAGCTGGGAATGGCTGGAGCGGGTCTTCACACATCCCTGGTCTGTGACGTGCTGCCCGCTTCGCGCGCGGTCTTGAAGGCCCAGTTTCCCGCTGTCGACTATCACGACGACATCACCACCTTGCGCTCGCTGCCTCAGGACACCGACCTGCTGTGCGCAGGTTTCCCTTGCCAGGATCTGAGTCAGGCTGGCCGCACAGCGGGCTTGAACGGAGAGCGCTCGGGGCTGATCGCAGAGGTGTTCCGCCTGCTGCGGCGCAAGCGTGTGGCCACGGTAGTGGTTGAAAACGTCCCTTTCATGCTGCAGCTCAACGGCGGCAGCGCCATGCGCGCCATCGTGGACGAATTCGAGGCGCTCGGGTACAGGTGGGCCTACCGCGTTGTCGACAGTTACGGATTCGGCCTGCCGCAACGGCGCGAACGGGTCTTTCTCGTTGCGTCGAGGCGCGTCGATCCAGCGTCGGTATTGTTCGTCGACGACAGGCCACTTGAGCGCCCGGCCTCGGCGCTCGGGCGGCTCGCGCACGGGTTCTACTGGACTGAAGGCCTGGGCGGGCTGGGATGGGCCGTCGACGCCGTGCCCACGCTCAAGAATGGCAGCACGATCGGCATTCCGTCTCCGCCGGCCATCTTGCTGCCAGACGGAAGGCTCATCAAGCCAGGCATTCGCGATGTCGAACGCATGCAAGGCTTCGCGGCGGACTGGACCGCTCCCGCCGAACAGGTGGCGCGGACATCGGTTCGCTGGGGTTTGGTCGGCAGCGCAGTGAGCGTGCCGGTGGCGCGATGGCTGGGCGAGAGACTGAACAACCCCGGCTCATACGACCAGGCGATGGACCGAGACTTTCCGGCGGCAGGGAAGATGCCGCGCGCGGCACGCTTCGACGGTCAGACCCGTGCCAGCGTTCACATTGGCACCGACCCGCTCGGAAAGCGCCCGCCACGGCTCGTGGACTTCTTGCAGGATGCCGAAGGCCAGCAACCGCTGTCGCTGAGGGCGACCCTGGGGTTTCTTGGCCGTACGCGGCGCGCTCGGCTGAGGTTTCAGCCAGGCTTCATCGAAGCCGTCGAGCGTCATGCGGAGCGGATGGGGGGCGGCGCCTCAGAGCACAGGGTCGCGCAGCAACTCGAACTCATCGCAACGGATTGAGCCTCGTCACAGTTCCTTGAATCGGGTCGCGTAGAGCTGAGCGAGCCTGTGAACGAAGCGCGCATAGTCGAAGTCGTCGGCAGCACTCGGCGCCGGCGGGTGCCGCGTGACGTGCTTGATGGGCGATCCGTCGTTGG
This sequence comes from Rubrivivax sp., assembly GCA_030693565.1. GTDB lineage: Bacteria > Pseudomonadota > Gammaproteobacteria > Burkholderiales > Burkholderiaceae_C > Rubrivivax. The sequence continues at coordinate 1,050 of JAUYAJ010000153.1, read as the reverse complement.
CGCAGTCGATGACGACGACACCTATGGCATCGAAGCCGCTGTCGCTCACGGTCGCGCGGCGTTGCAAATCGCGCAAGCCAGCAATGACTTTCTCGGCGTCGTTCGGTTGTCGATGCTCGGAGACCACCGCACGCACTTGGCCAAGGTCGTGCTTGTTCTTGTCCGGCGATACGAATGTGGACGCAGCGTTCACGATCACCAGGCCGGCAGCAATCGCGTCTTGGGTGTCGCCGTGAATCGTCTGATGGCTCGACGTCAATTCGTCCTTGAGCCGAGGCCTCGCCTTCAGGAACGCCGTCATCGCCGCTTTGGCTTCGGTGGCGACAAGCACGCTCGATACCCCGGCAATCGGGAGCATTGGCATGGACGCCAGTGCGATGCGCTCCTTTGCCGTGAGGTCGATGCCATACGCGCCGGCCAATGACGCGAAATCAGTCGCGCTTCTCGCCCCTGATCTTGAGCCAGCTTTCACGGGCTGCTCGGTCGCACGGCACAACACGAGGTCGAGGTTCTTCTTCTTGCTGTTTCGGAAATCACGAAGCTCGTGGTTGATGCCGAGTGCGACTTTGCCGGCCTGTATGTGCTTGCGAAGCAGGGCACAGTGGCTGAGCAGATCGAAGGTCAGACCCCAGCACGCTACTTTGGAATGGCGATCACTGCGCGAGTGGTATTGCCATGAGTTGCCGAACTGGAAACCCTGGCCTGTGCCGGTCGTGGACTTCGTCAGCGTTCGCGTGAGGATCTGCGGACCGAACATCGCGAGCTTCGTTCGTTGAGTTCGATTCAGTGTAGCCGAGCGTATCAATGGGCGACTTCTTGAGTCCCGAGAAGCGAGGCCTTCGAATGGCCAGCGTTCGTCAATCAGGCACTGCGGCTGAATTGATCTTGCGCCGCGACTTGCACACGCGCGGCTAGTGTGGTGTTGCACGCTATTCGGCACATAAAACCGCGTCTTTGGCCCCGTGGCGTCGTTGCAAATCCTCGCGATACCACGGGGTATCGCTCCGGTTTGCGCCTAGCCACAGGACCAAATCCATCGGTTTTCTTAAG
>JAUYAJ010000152.1 GCA_030693565.1 Rubrivivax sp. | reverse complement strand
GGCGCCGACCGCAGCGCTGCCCGACCGCGTGCAGCAAATCCTGCAACCGGCGGCTGACAAGCTGACGCAGATCCTGCAGGCCTTGCCCGAACTGGCACGGGGCGACCTGGTGGAATTGCGGGTCGCCGCGCAGCGCCTGCGCGAAGCCGGCCTGCTCAGCCGCAGCGGCGTGTCGACCAAGCTGTTCGGCCAGTTCGGCGATCGGTTTGAGCTGGTGCCCGACAAGCAGCCCAATGCGGTGCGGCTGCGCCGCGCCGGCGCCTGAACGCCACGCCCGACCGGCGCCATTGAAACCGGCGCCGCCGCCCCGACCTGGGGCAAATCTGTTCCTCACCGAGCGCGCCTGGAGCGCGAACCGACCATGAAACGTGTGCTGATCTTCGTCATGACCAATCTGGCAGTGATGCTGGTGCTGGGCGTCGCCGCGCACCTGTTCGGCCTCAACCGCTTCCTCACCGCCAACGGGCTTGACCTGACCACCTTGCTCGGCTTTGCCGCACTGATGGGCTTCGGCGGCGCCTTCATCTCCTTGCTGATGAGCAAGCCGATGGCCAAGTGGAGCACCAAGGCCGTCGTCATCAACGACTCGCGCGACGCCACCCACCAGTGGCTCGTCAGCGCGGTGCAGCGCATGTCGGGCGAAGCCGGCATCCGCATGCCCGAGGTGGCGATCTTCGAAGGCGCGCCCAATGCGTTTGCCACCGGCGCGTTCAAGGACTCGGCGTTGGTGGCGGTGTCCACCGGGCTGCTGCAGACGATGACGCGCGACGAAGTCGAAGCCGTGCTCGGCCATGAAGTGGCCCACGTCGCCAACGGCGACATGGTGACGATGGCCTTGGTGCAAGGCGTGATGAACACCTTCGTCGTCTTCCTGTCGCGGGTGATCGGCTACTTCGTCGACAAGGTTGTGCTGCGCAACGACCGCCAAGGCCCGGGTATCGGCTATTACGTCACCACCATCGTGCTCGACATCGTGCTCGGCGTGCTGGCGGCCATCATCGTGGCCTGGTTCTCGCGCCGGCGCGAGTTCCGTGCCGATGCCGGCGCCGCCCGCTTGATGGGCCGCAAACAGCCGATGATCAACGCGCTGGCGCGGCTGGGCGGGCTCGATCCTGGCGAGTTGCCCAAGTCGATGGCGGCCATGGGCATCAGCGCCAGGCCGAGCGGCTTGATGGCACTGTTCTCCAGCCACCCGCCGATCGAGGAGCGCATTCGGGTGCTGCAGCAAGGCTGAGCCCCGGTCACCGATTCGTCCCCCGTCCAAGGGGCCCGCGAGGGCCCCTTGGACATTCAGCGATCCGGGATTGAAATAGCCCCGGAAAGCCGGCTGAACTCCGCCGATCGCCAAGGGGCCGGCAACTTCAGACTTGCAGCCACGTGCCGACGACTCGCGGCCGTGTTGCCAGGAGTTGCCGCCATGTCCCGTTCACTGTCACGCCCTGCCGGCCGTTGCGCCGCCATGTCCCGTGGCTGTGCGCCGCGCTGGCTGGCGGCCGTCCTGGTCGCCTTCATGGCCGCACCGGCCACCGCGCGCTGTGTCGATGAGTCAGCGTTTGACCCCGCCGCAGGCATCGAGCCCATCGTACCGGCCACTGTCGACCCGCGGGCCCAGCTGCAGAGCATGGTGCGCGACGCCCTCGAGCGCAGCCAGGCCATCGGCGCGGCCAAGTTGCTGGCCGAGGCCGCCATCGCCGATGTTGCCGAGGCCCGGTCTGCCAAAAGCCTGCAGGCCTCGCTGAGCGCCGGTTTCGGTCCAGCTGGCAGCCATTCCAGCAACGCCAACAGCAGCACCAGCGAGGCGTCGGCGCTGCAGGCGCGCGCATCGCTGACCATCAGCCAGTTGCTGTTCGACGGTGGCAGGGTCGACCGTTTGACCGACTGGCGCAGCCAGCTCGCCGAGTCGGCCCGCTTTGGCCATCTCACGCAGCAGGAGCAGCTGGCAATGAACACCGTGGCGCTGGCGCTCGAGCGCAGCCGCTTTCGCCAGCATGTGCTGGTCTACGGCCAATATGTTCGCAAGATGAGCTGCCTGGTCGAAGCCTTGGGCACCATCGTTGCCGCCGATCGCGGCCGTGCCAGTGAGCTGGTGCAGGCTCGAAAATCTCTGCAGCAGGCCGAGCTCTCGCAGTCGCAGGCGCAAAGCCAGGTGCGCCAAATCGAGGTCCGTTTGCGCCGTCTGGTGGGCGACGGCTTGCCCGGTGTCGAAGGCTTGTCGACGGTGCTGCTGCAAGTGCCCGAGCTGGCCGAGCTGGTGGCCGACGTCGAGCGTTCGACCGAAATCGCCCAGCTGGGCGCGCAGGCGGCCGCAGCGGCCAAGTACGCCGACGTCGTCGCCACCAATACCAAGCCGCAGCTGAGCTGGTCGTTCGCCGGGGCCCAGACCGCCGGCCTGGGCGGCAACCACGGCAACACGCGCAACGGATCGCTGTCGGTCGGCATTCAGGTCAACGTGCCTTTGCTCAACCCCGGCCATGCCCCGGCGACGGATGCGGCGCGCAAGCGCGCCAGCGCCGCTGCGCTGCAGCGCGCCGAGGCACTCGACGCGCGCCGCTACCGCGTCACCGAGGTCTACGAGCAGACCCAGTCGGCGCTCGACCGCGCCCGCCGCGTGGGCGGTGTGCTGCGCGACAGCGAACAGGTGCGCAACTTCACGCTCCAGCAATGGCAGCAACTGGGCCGGCGCAGCTTGTTTGACGTCATGGGCGCCGAAGCCGAGCACTACAACTTGCGCGTGTCCTACGTCAACGCCTTGCACGACGGGCAGCAGATGAATGCGTTGCTGCTGTCGCTGGGGCGTGGGGTGAGCGAGTGGCTGCGATGAACGCCGCGCGAGCCATCCTTCGCCAGCGCGCACCGGAACAAACACTTCAACCTTAAATCGATATGTCCGCACTCGACACGATCCACAAACAATGGGCCCTCAGCCCCGGGCCGGCGCCGGCGGCGTTGGGTGCGCGCATCGATCCGCTGGCGCGTGTCGACCCGTGGGTCGTGGTGCCCGATGACGTGATCATCAAGAGCGGTGCCTACGTGCCGGCCGGCGTGATCCTCGAGGCCGGCTGTTTCATCGGCCCGAACGTCGCCTTCGTCGACCCGCTGCCCGGATCGACGACGAACACGGTGGTCGGCAAGCAGGCGTGGATAGGCGCCAATGCCACCATCCATCCGGGCATCACGATCGCCGCCAAGGCGGTCGTGCGGCCCGGCGCCGTGGTCACGCGCTCGGTGCCACCGAGCGCGATCGTCGATGGGGCGCCGGCTGCGATCGTCGGTTACGTCGGCGTGTCGGCCAGCGCGCCGGAGGCGGCCAGCGTGCCGGCCACGCCGGTGCGCGCCGCCATCGAGCCGACTGCAGTGGCCGGCGTCACGGTGCGCCACCTGCCGCTCGTGCACGACTTGCGCGGCGATCTCACGGTGGGCGAGTTCGAGCGCCACATCCCATTCGTGGCGCGACGCTACTTCATGGTGTTCGGGGTGCCGAACCGCGAGGTCCGCGGCGAGCATGCCCACATCGAATGTCATCAGTTCCTGGTCTGCGCGCGCGGCGACTGCGCGGTCATCGCCGATGACGGCCTCACCAAGGCCGAGGTGCTGCTCAACGCGCCGAACAAGGGCCTGCACCTGCCGCCGATGACCTGGGGTATCCAGTACAAACATTCGCCGGACGCGGTGCTGCTCGTCTTTGCGTCCCACTACTACGACTCGGCGGACTACATCCGCGAATACGGGGAGTTCCTCGAGCGCGTCGGCCGCAAGGGGACGGCTTGATGGAGGCGCTGGCTGTGCAAAGGATCTGGCCGGCGCTGCGCAAGGCGCGCCGCTTGCGCGGCCACGCGCTCGCGCTGCGCAATGCTGTCGCTGGTGACGCCGCTTTCATCCATGCCCAACGCACCGACGCGCGCAATGCCGAGCACTTGTCGCCGACGTCGGCCCGGCTGGCTGACCAGGTCGCCTGGATGCAACGTTACGCACAGGACGACAGCCAGGCCTACTTCGTCATCGAGAGTCTGGACGGACTGCCGCTGGGCACGGTGCGCCTCTATGACGCACAGGAAGGCAGTTTTTGCTGGGGCAGCTGGATTCTGAGCGCGTCTGCGGCACCGACGGCAGCGATGGAGTCGGCGCTGATCGTCTACCGCTATGCGCTTGACGAGCTCGGCTTCAACGCGAGCCACTTCCAGGTGAATCTGGGCAACACGAGTGTGTGCCGCTTCCACGAGCAGTTCTTCGGCGCCCGCAGGGTGGCGCAGGACGACACCGAGATCCACTTTGTGGCCACCGAAGCGGCGCTGCGCGCGGCATTGAAACGTTGGTCGCGGTTCCTGCCGGCCGGCATCGTCGTGGAGACTTGAGATGATTCCGTTTCTTGACCTGAAGGCCATCAACGCCGGGCAGCGCCAAGCACTCTGTGAGGCTTTTGAGCGCGTGCTCGACTCGGGCTGGTACATCATGGGCGACGAGCTCAAGGCCTTCGAGGCTGAGTTCGCCGCCTACTGCGGCACGGATCATTGTGTCGGCGTCGCCAATGGACTGGAGGCGCTCGGCTTGGCGCTGCGCGCGGTGGATGTCGGCCCCGGCGACGAGGTCATCGTGCCGTCCAACACCTACATCGCGACCTGGCTCGCGGTGAGCCACCTGGGGGCGACACCGGTGCCGGTCGAGCCCGACGCGGGCACGTTCAACATTGACCCGGCGCGCATCGAGCAGGCGATCACGCCGCGCACGCGCGCCATCATGCCGGTGCATCTGTACGGGCAGGCGGCAGAACTCGGGCCGATCCTGGAGATCGCGCGCCGCCGCGGGCTGCGCGTGATCGAAGATGGCGCGCAAGCGCATGGCGCGCGCTACCGCAGCGAGCGCATCGGCGGCCATGGCGACGCTGTCGCCTGGAGCTTCTACCCTGGCAAGAACCTGGGCGCGCTCGGTGACGGCGGGGCCGTGACGACGCAAGACCCGCTGATCGCCGACCGCCTGCGCGTATTGCGCAATTACGGTTCGCGCACCAAGTACCACAACGAGGTCATCGGCACCAACTCCCGGCTTGACGAACTGCAGGCGGCATTGCTGCGCGTCAAGTTGCAGCAGCTGGACGCCGGCAACGCACGCCGTGCGCAGATCGCCGGCCTGTACCTGAACGGCCTGCAGGGCGCCGGCCTGGTGCTGCCGCGTGTGGCCGCCGGGATGGACCCGGTCTGGCACCTGTTCGTCGTGCGCCATCCGCAGCGCGATCTGCTGGCCAAGCAACTGGCCAGCGAGGGCATCGGCACGGTGATCCACTATCCGATCCCGCCCCATCTGCAGCCGGCCTATGCCACGCTGGGCCTGCAGCCTGGCGCGCTGCCGGTATCCGAGGCCTTGCACCGCGAGGTGCTGAGCCTGCCGATCGGACCGACCCAGTCCGATGCCCAGACAAACGCGGTGATCGCAGCGCTGAACAAAGCCGTCGCCGGGATGGCCGCGCCGTTGCGGCGCGAAACTGAACTCTCAAGGTAGCAGACATGGAACTTCAACTTCAACTTCAAACGGTTTTTGTCGAGGAGCTCGGCATACCGGCAGAACGCGTGAATGACGAACTTCGCTACGGTGAGACGCTGGAGTGGGATTCGATCGCGCACATGGCTCTGGTGGCGGCCATCGAGGTCAGCTTCGACATCATGATCGAAGCCGAGGACGTGATCGACATGAGCAGCTTCGCTGCGGCCATCCGCATCGTCACCAAGTACCGCCAGGGCTAGGATGGCGCCGCGGGTCGTCTTCGTCACCGGCGCGTCGCGTGGCATCGGCCAGGCCTGCGCGCTGGCCTTTGCACGCGAGGGCGCCCAGCTCGTGCTCAACGCTCGCAGCGCAGAGTCGCTGCAGGCAGTGCGCGAGGGCGTGCTCGCCGCCGGCGCGCCCGAACCGCTGTGCCTGCCCTACGACGTGGCCGACACGGCGGCGGGCAAGGCCGCGTTCCAGGCCGTGTTCCGCCAGTTCAAGCGCCTGGACGTGCTGGTCAACAACGCCGGCGTCATGCAGCCGGGCCTGCTGGGCATGTTGACCCCGCAGTCGCTGGCGCAGACGCTGGACATCGATCTTGCCGCGGCCATCCTGCACCTGCAAAGCGCGGCACAGCTGATGCGGCGCGGTGACGGCGGCAGCATTGTCAACATCTCGTCGATCGTCGGTCGCTACGGCCATCCCGGCCAGGTGGCCTATAGCGCGGCCAAGGCGGGGCTGATCGGCGCCACCCTGGCCGCTGCCAAAGAACTGGCGCCGCAGAACATCCGCGTCAATGCGGTGGCGCCGGGCTACATCGACACCGACCTGAACCGCAGCCACGCACCGGCGGTGCACGAGCAGAACCTGGCACTCGTGCGCATGCGGCGCATGGGCCGCGCCGACGAGGTGGCGCAGGTCGTGCAGTTCCTGTCCGGTGCCGGGGCGTCGTATGTCACCGGCCAGGTCGTCGGCGTCGACGGCGGGATGAGCTTGTGAGCTTTCATCTGTTGTCCGCGCCGCGCCGCGAGGCGCCGGCCGTCGTCGACGAAGGCGGGCGCACGCTGAACTATGGCGAACTCGACGAACGGGTCACCCAATCGGCGGCGTTTCTTCGCAGCCGCGGCGAGCGCCAGCTTGGCGCCTTGTTCAGCTCGAACCGACTCGAAAGCCTGGTCGCCTATCTGGCGGCGCTGCGCGCGGGCCATGTGCCCATCCTGCTGCCGCAGGGAATGCCGGAGCCACTGCAACAGGAACTGCTGCGCACCTATGCGCCGGCTTGGACGATGGGCACCGGTCTGGGCGACGAGCGCTTGCCGGGCAGCGGCATCGACCTGCAATGGGCCGAAACCGATGCCGATGCGCCGGCGCTGCATCCCGATCTGGGCTTGCTGCTCAGCACCTCGGGCACGACGGGCAGCGCCCGCCTGGTTCGCTTGTCGCTGGCCGCGGTGCAGGCCAATGCCGAGTCGATTGCGCAGTACCTGCAGCTCGGCGAAGGCGAGCGCACGGTGACGACGCTGCCGCCTTCGTATTCGTACGGCCTGTCGGTGCTGAACAGCCATCTGCTCGCCGGTGGCTGCCTGGTGTTGTCGGAACACAGCGTGCTGTCGCGCGAGTTCTGGGATTTGTGCGAGCAGCAGCGGCCGACCTCGCTGGCCGGCGTGCCCGCCACCCACCAGATGTTGCAACGTGCAGGCATCGGCCAGAAGGCATTGCCCAGCCTGCGCACGCTGACCCAGGCCGGCGGCGCGCTCGGCGACAAACTCGCCGCTTCGATGTGCGCGCTTTCGGCCGAACGCGGCTGGCGCTTCTTCGTGATGTACGGGCAGACCGAAGCCACGGCGCGCATCAGCTACGTGCCGCCCGAACAACTGGCGCGCAAGCTCGGCTCGATCGGCGTTGCGATACCGAAGGGCGAACTGTCGATCGACAGCGCGACGGGCGAGCTCGTCTACCGCGGTCCGAACGTGATGATGGGTTACGCGTCGTCGCGCGCCGAACTCGCGCTGGGCGACGAACTCGGCGGCGTGCTGCGCACCGGCGACCTGGGCCATTGCGACGACGACGGCTTCTTCCACGTCACCGGACGCCTCAAGCGCTTCGTCAAGCTGGCTGGCAACCGGATCGGTCTGGACGAGGTCGAACGCGGCCTGCAGCGGAGCATGGACCTGCCGGTGTCGGCCAGCGGCCGCGACGACCGGCTCGTCGTCTGGGTCGAAGGCGAGGGCGCACCGCTGGCCAGCCGCGCCGAGACCTGGGTGCGAGAAACCTACGGCCTGCACCGTTCGCTGTTCCGCGTCAGCTGCGTGCCCCGGCTGCCGCTGCTGGCGAACGGCAAGAAGGACTACCGACCCTTGCTGGAAACGACATGACCGCTGTCGCCGATCACGACATCGAGGCCCCGCCTGCACTCGACTTCGACCTCACCGCACCCTATGGCCTGGCCGCGCCGGCCAAGCAGCAACGCTTGCTGGCGGCGCTGAACCGGCTGACCGAGTGGCATGCGGCACGGTGCGAGCCCTACCAGAACTTGGTCGAGCGCCTGTTCGACAAGGGTGCGGCGGCGTCGCGCGAGGACCTGCCTTACCTGCCGGTGCGCCTGTTCAAGACGCTGGAACTGCGCAGCGTGCCGCGCGCCGAGGTCTTCAAGACCTTGAGCTCGAGTGGGACCACCGGACAGGCCGTGTCGCGCATCTTCCTCGACCGTGAGACGGCGGCCCGCCAGACCCGGGTCCTGGCAGCGATCATGGCCAGCTTTCTCGGCCGCCAGCGCTTGCCCATGGTCATCGTCGACAGCGCCAACCTGTTGCAGGACCGCACGCGATTCAACGCGCGCGCCGCCGGCATCCTGGGCTTCTCCACCTTCGGGCGCAATCACTTCCATTGCCTGGACGACGAACTCGTGCTTGACGCCGATGCGCTCGACGCCTTTCTGGACAAGCACCGCGGTGCGCCGGTCTTCGCCTTCGGCTTCACCTTCGTCGTCTGGCAGAGCCTGTACCAGGGCGCGCTGCGCGCCGGTCGGCGTTTCGACTTCGGCCCCGGCAGCACGCTGGTGCACGGCGGCGGCTGGAAGCGGCTGGCCGACCAGCAGGTCGACGGCGCCGAGTTCGGTCGCCGGCTGCGCGAGCGGCTCGGCATCGAGCGCGTGCTCAACTACTACGGCATGGTCGAACAGGTGGGCTCGGTGTTCATGGAGTGCGAACATGGCCACCTGCACAGCCCGGTGTTCGCCGATGTCGTGATCCGCGACCCGCAAACGCTCGAGGCCCTGCCAGCCGGGCGCAAGGGCTTGATCCAGGTGCTCAGCGCCTTGCCTTTGAGCTACCCGGGGCATTCGATCCTGACCGAGGATCTGGGCATTCTGCACGGCGAAGACGACTGCCCTTGCGGCCGGGCCGGGCGCTACTTTTCGGTGCTCGGCAGGTTGCCGCAAGCCGAGTTGCGCGGCTGCAGCGACACGAGGTCGATGTGATGGACACTGTTTCACCGATCCTCGGATGGCAGCCGGGCGAGTCTTTCGATGCCTTGCTCGAACGAATGGCCGGCTTGCCGGCCTGGCAGCCTTTCGACGCGCGCGCCGTCGCCTTCGTCGAGAGGTTTTCGCAGCGCCTACTGACCGCGCGTGCGGTCAGGCAACACCCGGAACTGGCCGCGCTCGGGCATTGGTTCCGCGGCGCCAGCTTGCGCCGGATGGCCGGCGACGCCTTGCCGCGGGCCGACAGCATGCAGCTCGGCCGCGGTCTGGCATTCCACATCGCACCGTCGAACGTCGACTCGGTGTTCCTGTATTCGTGCCTGATCTCCTTGCTCGCCGGCAACCCGAACATCGTGCGCCTGTCGCAGAAGTCCAATGCCGCCCTGAGTCTCGTCACCGAGGTCCTGGGCGCGGTGCTCGAGGAGGACGTCGGGCGCGCCGTGGTGGGCCGCATCGCGTTGCTCACCTATGGTCACGATCAGGCTGTCACGCAGGCGATCTCGGGCCGCTGCATGCTGCGTGTGGTCTGGGGCGGCGACGCCACGGTGGCCGCGGTGCGCGCAGTCCCGCTGCGTCCGACGGCGGTCGAGTTGTGTTTCCCGAACCGCTTTTCGGCTGCCGCGCTCGAAGCCGATGCCGTGCTGCGTGCCACCGCGGCGCAACTGGAGCAGCTGGCGCGCCACTTCGCCGACGACGCCTTCTGGTTCGCGCAGCAGGCCTGCTCGTCGCCACGCTGGCTGGCCTGGGTGGGCGCGCCGGCCGACGTCGAGCGGGCGCAGGCCTTGTTCTGGCCGGCGCTGCAGCGTGTGCTGCAGCAGCGCGAACCCGACAACACCGAGGCCATGAGCATGGACCGGCTCACGGCGGTGTTCGAGTACGCCGCCGGCGCCCATGCGCGGCCGACCGGGTCGGGCGCGCGCATCGCGTTCCCGCAGCGTCTGACGACCGAACATGGTCTGGACGGCGCCCTTCGCGATCGCCACTGCGGCAACGGTCTGTTCCTCGAACACCAGGCGACGACGCTGGCCGGCCTCGCGGACCAGTTTGTCGACCGCGACCAGACGCTGGCCGTCTACGGCTTCGATCGCGCGCAGGTCGAGGCCTTCGTGCTCGCGCTGGGGGCGCGGGCCATCGACCGCATCGTGCCGGTCGGCCAGGCGCTGAGTTTCTCGTCGCTGTGGGATGGGCAGGACCTGTTCACCTCGTTCACGCGCCGCATCCAGATCGTCCTGCCGGCTTGATGCCGGCCGATGGAATCCACCATGAAGATCACCACTGTCGTCCCCGCCTACAAGCCGAAATACCTGGCCGACCTGCTGCACGCGCTGCTGCGCCAGACGGTGCGGCCGCACCAGGTGATTTTCTCGGACGACAGCCCGGAGCAGGACTTCGTCCGCCTGCTGAAATCCGGGCCGCTGGCCGAACTGGCCAGCGGCCTGGACATCGAGGTCGTCGAAGGGCCGCGGCGCGGCGCCTTTGCCAACTGGCGCCATTCGCTGGAGACCTTCGGGGGGCGCACCGAGTTCTTCCACATGCTCTGTGACGACGACGTCATGTACCCGAGCTTCTACGAGCGCCATCTGCAAGCCCATGCGCACGGCAACTTCGGCGTCACCGTGAGCCGGCGCTGGACTGCCGACGAGGCGGGGCAGCCGATCCGCGATCTGCCGGTGCCGGCCTCGGTGGCCAACGGCGCCGGCAGTCTGGTCTCGCTGGACGCCAGTGTGCTGTTCTATGCCACCTGTGCGCGCGGCACGAACTGGCTGGGCGAGGTGTCGAACGCGCTCTACCGCGCCGACGCAGCCCGGCTCATCAGCGACCCCCAGGTCGGAGGCATCGGCTACCTCGGGCTGGAGGACATCGGCTCGTTCCTGTGCAGCACGCTGACGCGCCCGGTGTGCTACATCAACGACCATCTGGGCTTCTTCCGCACCAGCAGCGGGCAGAACTCCGCCCAGCATTACGGCCGGCCGCTCAAGCTGGCCTTCCTGGCTTATCTGGCGCTGAGCATGATCGGCCGCAACGCCGGCCACCTGACGACCGAGCACCTGAACTACTGCCTGGGCGTGATCGGGCAGGGCGTGCTGCGCCACTATGCGCAGCAAGAGGACATGCAGGATGCTTGCACCGTGCTGCGCGACTGGATGCAAGGCGTGCCCGGCGCGGAGGACCGCTTCCTTCAGGTGTGGCAGGCTTATTCGGGCTACCCGATGGCGGGCTGAGGGCTGGTGAGGGCGCAGGCCCGCCGGCTTAGCGCCGGTGGCCGAACAGCTTCAGCGGGTTGCCGGCGTAGATGCCATAAGCCTCGTAGTTGCCTTTGACCACCGCCCCGGCGCCGATGACGGCGCCGCGCTGGATGCGTGCACCTTCCAGGATCACGCAGTTGGCGCCGATCCAGACGTCGTCCTCGATCACGATGCCGGTCTTGCCGACAAACAGCGGCGACGGCTCGACGAAGCCCTGGTACATCACGGGGGTGTCGCGCGCGCGGAATTCGTGCGAGGTCGGCGAGAACACGCAGTTGGCCGCGATCATCACGTGGCGGCCGATGCTCATGCCATTGCCGGTGTACATCACGACGCCGGGGTTGATGACGCTGTGCGCACCGATCGTCAGGTCGCCCATGCCCCCGGCAGGCTTGATCTTGACGAAGGAGTCGATGGTCACGAAGTCTTCAATGACGATCTTCGAGCCTTTCACCGAATCCTCGATGTCGGCAAACCTGGAGATCTTGGCGGAAGCGGAGATGATCAACATCGGCGTGAGTGGGTTGTGGACAGGCGGCGGCAGGCGTTCAGAGGCCGCCGGTGACCGGGACGTTGACGCCGGTCATGAAGTCCGATTCTGGGGAGAGCAGGAACCGCAGCACCGGCGCCACGTCGGTGGGCAGGCCGTTGCGCTTCTGGGGGTGGTTGTCGGCGTTGATCTCGACGATCTTGCCCGGAATGTCGGCCAGGAACGGGGTTTCGATCATCGACGGCGA
>JAUYAJ010000049.1 GCA_030693565.1 Rubrivivax sp. | reverse complement strand
CCGACACTGCCAGCGCTTCGCCGACCTGCGCCGCGTCGAGCAATACGCGGCGCAGGTTGTTGGCCTCGCCGGCAGCGCCGGGCAGGTAGGTCACGGTGTCGGCATAGCGCATCACGATGTCGCGCACCAGGCCGCGCGTCTGCGCCAGGCGCTCGCGCGCTTCGTCGCGCGCACGCTGGGCCACGCGGGCCTGCCAGGTGGAAACGCCGATGCCCAGCGCCAGCGCGCCGGCCAGCACCGCAGCGCGGTGACGGCGGACGAAGCAGGCCAGCAGATAGGGCGGCGTGTGGGTGCGCGCCGCCAGCGGCAGGCCGAGCAGAAAGGCGCGCAGGTCGGCGCCCAGGGCGTCGACGCTGGCATAGCGCTGGCCGGCGTCGGCCGCCATCGCGCAGCCGACGATGGCGCCGAGATCGGCGTCTAGGGTCGCGGCATCGGTGCCGGGCTGCTTGCCAGTCAGCACGCCCTGCAGCAGCACGCCCAGGCTGTAGATGTCGCTGGCCGCGGTACACGGCCTCGCCGCGCGCCTGCTCCGGGCTGGCGTAGCCCGGCGTCAGCGCGCGCAAGCCGTCACCAGCGGTCGGGGCCTGGTCGAGCGCCTGGGCAATGCCGAAGTCGAGCAGCTTGACCTGGCCATCACCGGTCACCAGCACGTTGCCGGGTTTGAGGTCGCGGTGCACCAGCTGGTGGCGGGGGCGTGGGCCACGGCGTCGGCGAGTTGCAGGAACAGTTGCAGGCCCTGCCCCTGCGGCAGGCCTCGTCGAAGGGCCGGCCGTCGACCGCTTCGAGGACGACGTAGGGATGGCCGTCGTCAGTGTGGCCGGCGTCGAGCAGACGGGCGATGTGCGGATGGTTCAGCCGTGCCAGCAGCCGCTGTTCGTGAGCGAAACGTTCGAGCAGCGCCGCCGAGTCCGCGCCCGCACGCACCACCTTGATGGCGACGCGGGCGTCGTAGGCGCCGTCGGCGCGGCGCGCGTCCCAGACCTCGCCCATGCCGCCCGAACCCAGCGGCGCCGTCAGCGCCCAGGGCCCGAGCCGCTGGCCGCGGCGGTCGACCACCGCTGCCGGCCGCAGCCGCGCCGGCGCACCCAGGAAGGCGGCGCCGCCCTGCTCCTCGGCCTCATGCTGGGCCAGCAACTCCAGCGCTTGGGCGACCACGGCGGCGCTGGCGCCGGCGTTGGCGAGCGCGGCCACGCGCTGCGCCGCAGGCAGGTCAAGCAGGCGATCGAACAAGGCCTTGACGGGCAGCCAGGGCGGCAACGAGCGGCGAGGCGCAGCGGTCACGGCCGGCACCAGGTGTTCCATGGGCTGGGGATGCGGCAACAGCGCACGCTTTGTCGTTGCACTTGGGTCTACGCGGGTTGCGCAGCCGTTTCGGCTCAGACACGATGGGGGATGACGGCACTGGCTCCCGACATCACGCACTGGCTGCAGCAAATCGGCACCGACACCCCGGCAGCAGCCGAGCAGGTCTACGGCCACCTGTACAGCGAACTGCATCGGCTGGCGCGCTCGCACATGCGGCGCGAATCGCCCGACCACACGCTCGGCGCCACCGGTCTGGTGAATGAGGCCTGGTTCCGCATGGCCGATCAGACACGCACGCACTGGAACAATCGCGGTCACTTCATGGCGGTGGCGTCGACGATGATGCGGCGCATCCTGGTCGACCATGCGCTGGCGCGCCGCGCCGCCAAGCGCGACGCCGCGCTGGTGCCGCTGTCCACCACGCTGCTCGAGCGCCAGCCCGGCGCGGTCGACGCCGACGTCGTGGCGGTGCACGAAGCCTTGCTGGCATTCGAAGCAGTCGACGAACGCGCCGCCAAGGTCGTCGAGCTGAAGTTCTTCGGCGGGCTGGAAATCGACGAGATCGCCGATGCGCTGGGCGTCTCGCCGGCCACCGTCAAGCGCGACTGGCTGCTGGCGCGCGCGTGGCTGCGCCGTGAGCTGGGCCGCGACGCCGCGGCCTGAATTCAGCCGGGCGCGCCTTCAACCAACGCTTTGGCGCGCTCGCGCATCAACTTGAAGTAGCCCGGCGACTGCGGCCCCCACAGCCGCAAGGCTTCGCGGGCGGCGTCGACAGCGGCGGCTTGCTGGCCGCCAGCCAGCAAGGCTTGCGTCAAGTCCTCAGTCGCCCGTGCCAAGGCCCAGCGACGCGCCGCATGGTCGTCACCTTCCAGCGCCTTGAGCATCGCCACCGCCTCGCGCGCTGCTGCCGCGGCCTGCGCCGGGTCGCGCTCGCGCTGCAGCCGCGCCACCCAGCTCAGTGCCTCGGCATGCCAGCGCGTCATGTAGTAGTCGTTGGGTGCGGCCGCGGGCAAGGCGGCCAGCGCCTGGCGCGCCGCCACAAGACCCTCGGCGCGGCGCCCCAGGCCGTCGAGCTGGCGCACACGGGCCAGGCGCACCAGCACGCCGTCGCGCTGGGCCGACTTGTTCGACGGATCGACCTCGACCGAGGCGTCGATGATGGCCACCGCTTCGTCCTGGCGCGCCAGCGCCGTCGCATGGTCGCCCAGGGCCGACAACACCCCGGCCAGGTTGTTGCGCGCCAGCGCACGCTGGTGGGCGAAGTGCGCATCGCCAGGCTTCATCGCCGCCGCGCGGTCGCGCAGTTCGATGGCGCGCAAAGCCGCCGGCAGCGCCAGGTCAAGGCGGCCGGCCAGCAAGCCCCAGTTGGCCTGGCCGATCTGGCTCCAGGCCAGCTGGTGCACCCATTCGGCGCTGCCCGGCTCGCGCCGCACCAGTTGCTCGAAGAGCTGCTCGGCCTGGTCCCAGTGGCCGCGCGCCTCGTCGACCCGGCCCAGGCTGGGGTGGGTCAGGTTGGCGCCCAGCGACAGCGCAATGCGCCCTTGCAGCGTCGCCAGCCGGGAGATCACCTGCAAGTCCTCGGGGGCGCGCTGACGCGCCAGGTCGGCCAGCTGCACCGCGCGCTGCAGCGCGTCGGTGCTGTCCGCCATGTCGCCCAGCCGCGCCTTCAGGGTGGCGCGCAGTATCCACATGTCGATCGCCGTGTTCAGCGCCGCCAGCGTCAACCCAGGCTGGCCGGCATAACCGGCCAGCAAGGCGGTGGCGCGCTCGACGTTGCGCAGCGCCGACTGCACACGCTCCTGGCTGGGCGAGAAAGTCTCGCCTTGCAACACCGCCAGCCGGTAGTAGGTTTCGGCCAGTTCGCGCTGCAGCGCAGCGTCACCGGCTGATTCGGCGGCCAGGCCGTCGAGATAGCTGGCGGCGGCGTCCAGCAAGGCCTGGCGCACCGCCACCGCGCCGGGCAGATTCATGATCTGGTCGTGGTAGCGGAACACCAGCTGATTGGCCATCTGGCGCACGTCGGCAAAGCGGCGCTCGGCGGCACTGCGCGCCAGCTCGGCCTGGTGCATCTGCCAGCGTGTGGCGGCCAGGCCGCCGACCAGGCTCAATGCCGCCAGCGACGCCAGCGCCACCGCCAGCCGGTTGCGGCGCGCGAACTTGCGCACCAGGTACCAGCGGCTGGCCGGCCGCGCGCTCACCGGGTAGCCGCCCAGGTAGGCGTGCAGGTCGGCCGCCAGCGCGTCGACGCTGGCATAGCGGCGC
>JAUYAJ010000035.1 GCA_030693565.1 Rubrivivax sp. | reverse complement strand
GCCCGACGCCGCCGCGCCGGCGCGCGCGCTGCGCCAGCGCGAGCACCGCCAGGCTTTGTGGCGGCTGTTCGTCGCCAGCTTTTGCGGCATGCAGGTGATGATGCTGGCGACGCCGAGCTATGTCGCCGGCCCTGGTGAACTCGCGCCCGACCTCGGTCAGCTGCTGAACTGGGGCAGCTGGGTGTTGTCGCTGCCGGTCGTGCTGTTCGCCGCCGGTCCTTTCTTTCGCAGTGCCTGGGCCGGGCTGCGCCAGCGCCGCATCGTCATGGACGTGCCGGTGGCGCTGGGCGTGCTGGTGACTTTTGTGGCCAGCACCGGCGCCACCTTCGAGCCCGCCGGCTGGTTCGGCCACGAGGTCTATTTCGACTCGCTGACGATGTTCGTCAGCTTCCTGCTCGGCGGCCGCTACGTCGAGCTGCGCGGGCGTCACCGCGCTGCCGAAGAGTTGGAAAGCGCGCTGGCGGCGATGCCCGAGAGCGCCGAACGGCGCGGCGCCGACGGCCGCTGGGAGCAGGTCAGCCTGCTGCGGCTGCGCGCGGGCGACTGCGTGCGTGTGGCGCTGGGCCAGGCCTTTCCGGGCGACGGCGTATTGATCCAGGGCGACACCGAGGCCGACGAGTCGCTGCTCAGCGGCGAGTCGACGCCGGTGCGCAAGGCCGAGGGCGACGCGGTTGTCGGTGGCAGTCTGAACCGCGGCGCGCCGGTGCTGGTGCGCTTGCAGCAGGTCGGGGCCGACACCCGCTTCGAGGCCATCGTCTCGATGATGCGCGACGCCATGAGCCAGCGCCCGGCGCTGGCGCGCATCGCCGACCGCTGGGCGCCGCCGTTTCTGTGGGCGGTGCTGCTGCTGGCGGGCGCGGCGGCCGCGGCCTGGAGCGTGATCGATCCGTCGCGCGCGGTCTGGGTCGCGGTGTCGGTGCTGATCGTCACCTGCCCATGCGCGCTGTCGCTGGCGGCGCCGGCGACACTGGTGGCGGCGGCCGGCGGGCTGGCGCGCCGCGGTGTGCTGGTGCAGCGGCTTGACGCGATCGAGAACCTGGCGCGCAGCCAGCAGATCTTCATCGACAAGACCGGCACCCTGACCGACGACCAGTTGCAACTGGCTGAGGCCTGTTTGACCGCTGCGGCCACGGCACAAGGCGTCGACGAGGCGACAGCGCGCGGCGTCGCGGCCGCGCTGGCGGCGTGGTCGCAGCATCCGCTGTCGCGTGCGCTGGTGGCGGCTGCCGCGCCGCGGCCTGGCAGTTGGCGGGATGTGGACGAAGTTGCAGGTGCCGGCGTGCGCGCCGTCGACGCCGAAGGCGTCGAGTGGCGCCTGGGCGCGGCCGCCTGGGCCGGGTCTGCCGACGCCGACCCCGAATGCAGCGTCTGGCTGGCGCGCGCCGGTGTCGCACTGGCCGGCTTTCGATTCGAGGAGCGACTGCGCGACGGCGCTGCCGAGGCGGTGCACGCGCTGCGCGCCGACGGCATGCAGGTCACGCTGTTGTCCGGCGACAGCGTGGCGCGCGCCCAGGCGTTGGCGGCTCGGCTCGGTCTGGACGCGGTGATCGGCGCTGCCAGCCCGGCCGACAAGCTGGCCGCGATGGCCGCCGCCCAGGCCGGCGGGGCGCCGGTGGTGATGGTTGGCGACGGCGTCAACGACGCCCCGGTGCTGGCGCGCGCCGACGTCTCGCTGGCGATGGGGCAGGGCGCGCTGGTGTCGCGGCTGCAGGCCGACGCCGTGCTGGTCGCCAACCGGCCGCTGGACATCGTGCTGGCACGGCGGGCGGCGCAGCGCGCGCTGCGCATCGTGCGCCAGAATCTGTTCTGGGCCGCGGCCTACAACGCCACCTGCATCCCGCTGGCGCTGGTGGGCTGGCTGCCGCCCTGGGCCGCGGGCCTGGGCATGGCGCTGAGTTCGCTGGCGGTGATCGCCAACGCGGCGCGGGCCGGACGTCTGGCGGGGCTGCGATGGAAGTGATGTGGTTGCTGATCCCGCTGTCGATCCTGCTCGTGCTGGTGATCATCGGCGTCTTCGGCTGGGCCTTGCACCGCGGCCAGTTCGACGACCTCGAGCGCGAAGGCCAGCGCATCCTGGAAGCCGACCGTCCGCCATTTGACGGAGATCAAGTTCCTGTTGCGGCGCAACACGAACAATCACAAACGAAGTCCAGCTGACCAAGCCTGGACCCCCAGTGAGGAGAGAGTTCATGACAAAGACCGCCGCGACCGCCGCGCCGATCTACAGCGACACGGTGGTGAGATGGTTCTCGCTGGCGGCCGTGCTTTGGGGCGTGGTCGGCATGACGGTGGGGGTGATCATCGCCGCCCAGTTGGCCTGGCCGGAGCTGAACTTCGGCATCCCCTGGCTCAGCTACGGGCGCTTACGGCCGCTGCACACCAACGCGGTGATCTTCGCCTTCGGCGGCTGCGTGCTCTTCGCCACCTCGTACCACGTCGCCCAGCGCACCGGGCAGACGCGGCTGTTCATGCCCGGGCTGGCGATGTTCACTTTCATCGGCTGGCAGCTCGTCATCGTGCTGGCGGCGATCACGCTGCCGCTGGGGATCACCAGCAGCAAGGAATACGCCGAACTGGAATGGCCGATCGACTTGCTGATCACTGTCGTCTGGGTCGCCTACGCGGTGGTGTTCTTCGGCACCATCGGCATCCGCAAGGTGCGCCACATCTATGTCGCGAACTGGTTCTTCGGCGCCTTCATCATCGCCGTGGCGCTGCTGCACATCGTCAACAGCGCGGCCATCCCGGTCAGCCTGACGAAGAGTTATTCGGCCTATGCCGGCGTCCAGGACGCGATGATCCAGTGGTGGTACGGCCACAACGCGGTGGGCTTCTTTCTCACCGCCGGTTTTCTGGGGATCATGTATTACTACATCCCCAAGCAAGCCGAGCGGCCGGTCTACAGCTACCGGCTGTCCATCGTCCACTTCTGGGCGCTGATCTTCACCTACATGAGGGCGGGGCCGCACCACCTGCACTACACGGCGCTGCCGGACTGGGCGCAGAGCGTGGGCATGATCTTCAGCCTGGTGCTGCTGGCGCCGAGCTGGGGCGGCATGATCAATGGCGTCATGACGCTGTCGG
>JAUYAJ010000032.1 GCA_030693565.1 Rubrivivax sp. | reverse complement strand
GCTGGGCCAGCGCCGGGCCGAGCAAGGCACCCGATAGCGCGCCCAACAGCGCGGTCAGAAGGAGGCGGCGACGTATCGGATGGCGTGTCATCGGTGTGGCGCGCCGGCGAGGCGCGCGGTGGGTTTGGTGCGAAGAGGGGGCGGCAACCCGGTGCTGGCCGGGCGCAAGAGCGCAGCCTGCAGCCTGACCGCGCCAGCGCCGCGGTGCATGAACAGTTCTTTGCTAAAGTTTCCCAAACCTCATGGCCACACCCACCACGCCCGCCGATCGACCGCCACCGGCGGTGTCACCGGAGGCGGCCCAGGCCTTTGTGATGCGGCGCATGAGTCTGCGCCACATGCGGGTGCTGCTGGCGCTGGCCGAGGAAAGAGGCCTCAGCGCTGCGGCCGAGGCGCTGCACGTGACCCAGCCCGCCGTCAGCAAGGCGCTGGCCGAGATCGAGCAAGGTCTGGGGGCCACGCTGTACTCGCGCCGCGGGCGCGGCTTTCGCGCCACCTCGCTGGGCAGCAAGCTGATCGCGCTGGCGCGCAAGCTCGAGGCCGACCTGACGCGCGGCGGCGAGGACGTGGCCTCGACGGTGCGCGGCGCTTCGGGCGAGCTGCTGATCGGCGCCACCAATGCCGCGCTGGCCCAGGTTTTGCCCGAGGCGATGGCGGCGATGAAGCGCGACCACCCCAACGTGACGCTGAGCGCACGCACTCGCTGACCGGCCTGTTCGCCGACCTGCGCAGCGGCCAGCTCGACCTGGTGATCGCTCGCGTTGGCCCCCCCGAGCAGCAGGCCGAGCTGCAGGCGCTGTGCCTGCTGCGCCAGGATGAAGCCCTGGTCATCAGTGCCCATCATCCATTGGCGCGCTCGCCGCGGCGCATCGGCTGGCAGACGCTGCGCCAGCAGGCTTGGATCTGGCACTTGCCGCCCACACTCCTGAGCGCTTACTCGTAGACCTCGGCGTCGGGGTCGGTGGCTTCGAGCTCGTAGGCCGCCGCCAGCATCGCCAGGCGGCCGATCACGCCGTACATGTAGAAGCGATTGGGCGCGCTGGCACCGGGCTTGACGCCAGGGCGTGGCAGCTGGTTGCTTTCGGCGAAGGCCAGCGGCACGTAGCTGGCGCCGGGTGCGTTCAGGTTCTCGTCGATGCCGCGGTCGGCATGGATGCGATAAAAGCCGCCGACCACATAGCGGTCGATCATCGTCACCACCGGTTCGGCCACCGCTTCGTTGATGCGCTCGAAGGTCGGCACGCCTTCCTGGATGATGACCTCGGTGACGCCGCGCCCGGCCATCGTCGCCGCCAGCTTGCGGCGCGTGGCGTGGTCGGGGTCGCTGAGTTCCTTGGCGTCGCGGACGGTGACGATGCACATGCCGCAGCTGCCGTTGTCGGCCTTGACGACGACGAAGGGCTTTTCGCTGATGCCGTATTCCTTGTACTTGCGCCGCACCTTGGCGAGCAAGGTCTCGACGTTGGTCTGCACGCAGGCCAGGCCGTCGCTGTCGTCGACACTGACGGCGCCGCACTGGCCGTACAAGGGGTTGATCAGCCAGGGGTCCATGCCCAGCAGCTTGGCGAACTTCTTCGCCACTTCCTCGTAGCTGCGGAAATGGTTGGACTTGCGGCGCAGCGCCCAGCCGGCGTGCAGCGGTGGCAGCAGATACTGTTCGTGAAGTCCGGCCAGCACCGGCGGGATGCCACCCGCGAGGTCGTTGTTGAGCAAGATGGTGCAGGGGTCGAAACCCTTGAGGCCAAGGCGGCGCTTGCTGCGCAGCAGCGGCTCCAGCGTCAGCTCGCTGCCGTCGGGCAGCGCCAGCTGGGTCGGTGCGTCGATCGCCGGGTCCAGCGAACCCAGGCGCACGTTCAGCCCGGCCTGGGTGAACACCTGCACCAGGCGCTGCAGGTTGGCCAGGTAGAAGGTATTGCGGGTCTGGTCATCGGGCACCAGCAGCAGGTTCTTGGCTTCCGGGCAGATCTTCTCGATCGCCGCCATCGCTGCCTGCACCGCCAGCGGCAGCATCTCGGGGGTCAGGTTGTGGAAGCCGCTGGGGAACAAGTTGGTGTCCACCGGCGCCAGCTTGAAGCCGGCGTTGCGCAGGTCGACCGCGCTGTAGAACGGCGGTGTGTGCTCCATCCACTCAAGCCGAAACCAGCGTTCAATCGCCGGCATCGACTCGAGGACGCGCGCTTCGAGTTCGTTGATCGGGCCGGACAAGGCGGTGATGAGGTGCGGGACCATGGCTGTCTCGGTGCGGGCGCGGGGGTGCCGATTCTAGGAGGCTGTCGGGCTTTGGGTCGGGCCCGCGCCGCAGCGGCGCGGCCCAGGTTGCCGCAGAATGCGCGCAGCGCCCGGCCTGCGCCCACCCAGGAGTAGCGAATGAGTCTGCACCGCCGAACCGTGACCGCCTTGCTGGCCGCCGTGCCGGCCTGGGCCGCCGGCTTGCCGGGCTGGGCGCAAGGCCAGCCGCGCCCGGGCAGCGCCACGCTGGGCATTGCCCTCGAACCGCCGGGCCTGGACCCGACGACGGCGCCAGCGGCTGCGATCGGCGAGGTCGTGCTCTACAACGTCTTCGAAGGCCTGACCCGGATCACGATGGACGGCGCGGTGCTGCCGCTGCTGGCCGAGAACTGGAGCCATACGCCCGACGGCAAGACCTACAGTTTTGTGCTGCGCCAGGGCGTGCGCTTTTCCGACGGCGCGCCTTTCGACGCCAGCGCGGTGAAGTTCAGCTTCGAACGCGCGATGGCGCCGGCCAGCGCCAACCGGGCCCGCAAGTCGGTGTTCGACAACATCTCCAGCGTCGTCGTCGACGGTCCGCACCGCGTCATCCTGGTGCTGCACAACGCCGACGCCGTGCTGCCGTTCCGCCTGGGCGAGAGCAGCGCCGTCATCCTTCACCCGGCCACGGCCGCCGACGCCGCCGATCGCCCGGTGGGCACCGGGCCGTATCGACTCGAACGCTGGGACAAGGGCCGCTCTCACGCTGGTGCGCTGGGCCGGCCATCGCAACCCCGCGGCAGCGCCGCTGAGCCGGGTGAGCTTCCGCTTCCTCAGCGAGCCGGCAGCGCAGCTGGCGGCGCTGCTGGCGGGCGAGGTCGACGCCATGCCGCGCTCAAGCAGCTGCAGGCCGACAAGCGCTTTGGCGTGCAGATCGGCGTCACCGCCGGCAAGGGCATCCTGGCCATCAACAACCGCAAGCCGCCGTTCAACGACCTGCGGGTGCGCCGCGCGCTGGCCCATGCGGTCGACCGCAAAGCCTTCATCTCCGGCGCCCAGGAAGGCCTGGGGCGGCCGATCGGCAGCCACTTCGCGCCGCTCAATGTCGGTTATGTCGAGCTCAGCGGCCGCTACCCCTACGACCCGGCCAAGGCCAGGGCCTTGCTGCGCGAGGCCGGCGTGCGCACGCCGCTGAACGTCACGCTGAGCCTGCCGCCGCCGCCTTATGCACGCATCGGTGGCCCGATCATCGCCGCCCAACTCGCCCAGGTCGGTGTGATGGCGAAGATCGAGCATCTTGACTGGGACCAGTGGACGGCCGGGCCCTACAAAGGCGACTTCGACCTGACGCTGTTCAATCACGTCGACCCGCTGGACTACGCCGCCACCTACGCCGACCCGGACAACTACTTCGGCTACGACAGCGCGCGCTTTCGCGGTCTGGTGGCGGTGCTCGACGCCACCACCGACCCGGCGCAGAAGGCCAGACTGTGGCGCAGCATCCAGACCCAGCTTGCCGACGACGCCGTCAACGTCTTCATCTGGAACCCGGCCCAGGTGGCGGTGGCGCGGCGCGGCTTGCGCGGCCTATGGGTCAACTCACCGATCTTCGCCAACGACTTGTCGGCGCTGAGCTGGGCGGCGCCATGAGCCGAGCCACCATCGAGCGGCTCTACGCGGCCTTCGAGCGGCTCGACGCCGACGCGATGGCGGCTTGCTACGCCGAGACGGCGCGTTTCGACGACGCCGTGTTTGCGCTGCAAGGCCGGCGCGAGGTCGGTGCGATGTGGCGCATGCTGTGCGACGCCGTGCGCGCCGACCCGGGCGGTGGCTGGCGGCTCGAAGTCAGCGCGATCGGCGACGCCAGCGCCCATTGGGAGGCCCACTATCGCTTCTCGGCCACTGGCCGGCGTGTGCACAACGTCATCGACGCCGAGTTCGACTTCGACGGCGACGGCCTGATCCTGCGCCATCACGACCGCTTCGGTTTCTGGCGCTGGGCGCGCCAGGCGCTTGGGCTGCCGGGGCTGCTGCTGGGCTGGACACCCTGGCTGCGCCACAAGGTGCGCACGCAGGCGGCGCGCCGGCTGCAGCGCCAGCTCGGTGCGGCCGCGCGGTAGATTCACACCATGGTGTCACCCGACCTGCGCGGCATGCCTTGCAGCAGCGACTCGGCGGCGGCGCGCGACGCCGCCGAGCAGGCGCTGCGGCGCATGATGTCCTTCCATGGCACGCCGCTGGCCGACCTGGACGCTGCCATCGCTGCCGACCCCCAGTGGTGCCTGCCGCATGTGATGAAGGCCGGCTTCCTGCTCGGCCTGGCCGAGCGTTCGCTGGGCCCGCGGGCCGACGAACATCTGGCGCAGGCGCACGCGCTGGCCCTCCATGCAACGCTGCGCGAGCGCGCCCACCTCGACGCCGTCCAGCTACTGGCCCAAGGTCTCTGGCACGGCGCCTGCCGCAGCTGGGGCGAGCTGCTGCTGCAGCAGCCGCGTGACGCGCTGGCACTGCACTGGGCGCAGCTGTGGGACTTCTACCGCGGTGACGCCATCAGCCTGCGTCAGCGCCCGGCCCGCGCCTTGCCCGACTGGGATGCGGCCGACCCGCTGCAGCCCTATGTGCTGGGCCTGTACGCCTTCGGCCTCGAAGAGAACAACCTGCACGCGCTGGCCGAAGACGTCGGCCGCCAGGCGCTGGCGGCCAATGCGCAGGTGCCCTGGGCGGTGCACGCGGTGGCCCATGTGATGGAGGTGCAAGGGCGCTACGAGGAAGGCTCGGCCTGGCTGCGCCAGCACCAGCCGGCCGCCACCGAGAACAGCGGCTTCGCCTCCCACCTGTGGTGGCTGAAGGCGCTGTTCCGGCTCGAGGCGCTGGACATCGCCGGCGTGCTGCGACTGATCGACAACCACCTCAGCGGTGAGGCGCCGCGCTACACGCTGCAGCGCGTCGGCGCTGCGTCCATCCTCTGGCGGCTGCACCTGCTCGGCGAGGATGTTTCGGCGGCCGGCGCGGCACTGCTCGAACGCTGGCCGGCCGACGACGGCGAAGCCGGCCACCACGCCTTCAATGACGTGCACCGCGTGCTGGCCTTGCTGGCCGCGGCCGAGCAAGGCCGCGCCGAAGCCTGGGTGGCGCGCTGCGCCGAGAAGGCGATGGACGTCGACGACGCCCGCCGCAGCAACCACGCAACGGCGCGCGAAGTCGCCTTGCCGCTGATGCGCGGCCTGCTGGCGCTGGGCCGCGGCGACGCCGACGGCGCTGTCGACAGCTTGTACCCGCTGCGTGCATCGGTGCCGCGTCTGGGCGGCAGTCAGGCCCAGCGCGACGTCATCGACCTCAGCGTGCTGGCCGCGGCGGCCCGCGGCGGGCGCCGCCAGATCGGCCGCGCGCTGCTCAACGAACGCCTGATGGCCAAACCGCTGACGCCGCTGACACGCTGGTGGGTCGATCGCCTGGCCGACGACGAGGAGGAACGCGCATGAACGCCGAAGACCGCCGCCAGCAACGCCTGCAGCTGCAGGACGACGAGATCGGCCGCGCGCTGCTGGCGGCCGAGCGCAGCGGCGAGCTGCGCTCGGCGCCGAGCTTTGGCAAACCCATGAACTTCGGCGACGGCTACAGCCAGACCCCCGAAGACCTGCGCATGGCCTACAAGATGCTCAAGGACGCCGGCTTCGTGCCGCCCGAGGTGGAGGCGATGCGAGAGATTGCTGCGCTCGAGCAGTCGATCGCCGGCGCCGACGACGACTTGCCTTCGCGCGCCGTGCGCCAGCGCATCGCCGACCTGCGCCAGCAACTCGCGCTGCGGCTGGAAAAGCTGCGCTTGAGCGGCAGCTTGTAGTGTGATCGCGGCGAATCAGGGATCCCCGCCGACTTCAGTGGATCCCGCATCAGGAGTGAGCCCGCATGACCGAGAGACTGGCACAGATCACCTATGAGGCTTTGGCACCCGAGGTGCGGCCGCTGGCCGACGACATCCTCAAGGTGTCCAGCGCCGCGCTTGGCGGGCCTTACAACGCCTTGCTGCGCAGCCCCGACATGGCGCGGCGCTGCTTCGACCTGCTCGACTACCTGCGCTTCAAGACCTCGGTCAACAAGCGGCTGAACGAATTTGCGATCCTGATCCAGGCCCGGGTTTCCAACGCCCAGTACGAGTGGTGGGCGCATGAGCCGATCGCCCGCCGCGCCGGCTTGTCCGACGCCGTCATGAACGATCTGCGCGAGTGCCGACGGCCGGCCGCGATGGCCGACGACGAGCGCCTGGTCTACGACTTCTGCGTCCAGCTGAGCCTGAACCACCGCGTGCCCGACGCGCTGTGGCAGCAGGCGCTGGCGACGCTGGGCGAGCAGTCGGTGATCGACCTGACGGTGCTGTCGGGCACTTATGTGATGGTGTCGATGCTGCTCAACGCCACCCAGGTCGGCATTCCCGGCGGCGGCGCCGCGCCGCTGGCCGAGCTCGACCCGGTGCAGATCCGCCAGCGCCTGTTGGCCTGAGCGTCAGCCGGCGCGCCCGCCCGCTACAGTCCGCCCATGACCTACGAACTCCACTACTGGCCAACGATCCAGGGCCGCGGCGAATTCGTCCGCCTGGCACTGGAAGCGGCGGGCGCGCCCTACATCGATGTCGCCCGCAGTGCGGCTGACAGCCAGCAAGGCGCCGCCGCGCTGCAAAGCCGCCTGCACGACCGCGGCCTGACAAATCCGCCGTTCGCGCCGCCGTTCCTGAAGGACGGCGCGCTGGTCATCGGGCAGACGGCGGCGATCCTGCAGCACCTGGGGCCGGCGCTCAAGCTGGTCGGCCGCAGCGAGCAAGCGCGTGTGTGGACGCTGCAGATCCAGCTCAGCATCGCCGACGTCGTCAGCGAGGCGCACGACAGCCACCATCCGATCGCCAGCGGCCTGCGCTACGAAGACCAGATGCCCGAGGCCTTGCGGCGCGCCAGCGACTTCTGCCGCGTGCGCATGCCCAAGTACCTGGGCTGGTTCGAAACCATCCTGGCGCGCAATCCGGGCGGCAGCCGGCACCTGGTCGGCGGCAAGCTGAGTTATGCCGACTTGTCGCTGTTCCAGCTCGTCGAAGGCCTGCGCTACGCGTTCCCACGCGCGGCGCAGGTGGCGCTCGTCGGCACGCCAGCGGTCATGCAGTTGCGTGACCGCGTGGCCAGCCAGCCCCGGGTGGCGGCGTATCTGCGAAGCCCGCGGCGCATCGCCTTCAGCGAGCAAGGCATCTTCCGCCGCTACCCGGAACTCGACTTGCCGTAACTAACGGGCAGCGCCGGGGGTCACTTCAGGCCGCTGACCAGTTTGCGCATTTCGGCGGCGCTGAAGCCGCGCAGCGTCTGCGTGCGCACATTGCCCAGCGCGGCCATCTGCAGGTTCAGCGTCATCAAGGCGTCTTCGGCGCCTTCGGTGACCAGCACCATGTCGTAGTTGCCGGTGGTCCAGTGCACGCTCTTGACGGTGATTCCGGCGCCCTCGGCCAGCGCCTTGAAGGCTTCGAAGCGCTCGGGCGAGTCCTTGATGGCGCGCGCGCCCTGGTCGGTGAAGTTCGCCAGTGTGATGTAGGCAGGCATGTCGATCTCCTTGATCCGCGGATCGGTTGGTGATGCGGCGGTCAGGCAGTCACCGATCAAGGTCGAAGAAGGCCGCCATGGCTTCGGCCCCGGTATTCACCGGCGCTGGTCAGCTTGGAACGTAGCGCGCCCCGGGCCGCTTGGCAAGCCCGGCGATCTGACGATCAGAACCAGGGTTCGGTCAGGCGCTCGGCGGCAAACACCTTCTGCACTGCGGGGCGCTCCAGCATGCGCTGCAGGAAGGGGCCCAGATGGGGCAGCGAGCGCGCCGGGCGCGCAAAGCCGCGGGTCCAGCGGCACAGCATGAAGGCGTAGGGGTCGAGCGCGCTGAACTGCGCGCCCATCACCCAGGGCCCGCCATGGCGGGCGAACTGGGCGTCGAGCTGGTCGAGCAGGCCGCCGATGCGCGCTTCGGCCTGGGCCTTGACCTCGGCCGCGCCGGCTGCGTTGTCGGCGGCGACGTAGCGGCTGCTGTAGAAGTAGATCGGCATCTGCGATTGCACGCTGCTCGACAGCCAGACCAGCCACTTGTAGAACTGCGAGCGCTCGGCACTGCCCGGCGCTGGCGCCAGCCCGGCTTCGGGCTGACGGTCGACCAAGTGGAGCACGATGGCGGCGGTTTCGTAGAGCACCTGGTCGCCGTCGACCAGCACCGGGATCAAGCCGTTCGGGTTCAACGCCAGATAGGCCGGCGACTTGTGCGCGTTGTTGGCGCGGTCGACCAGGCGCAGCTCGAAGTCCAGCCCCAGTTCGTGCAGCAGCAGGTGCGGCGTCATGCTGGCGTTGCCGGGGAAGTAGTGCAGCTCGATCATGGTTCGGACTCCGTGGCGGGGCAGCGCCGCACGATAGCGCAGGCGAGCGAAAATGGGCGCCCCGCAGCGCGGAGTCCGCGATGAGCACATACAGCGCCCAGTTGCTGTGGCAACTCGAACCCGGTGAGGCCTTCACCGACAACCGCTACAGCCGCCGCCACCGGCTGCGCTTCGATGGCGGCGCCGAACTGCTGGCCTCGTCATCGCCGCAGGTGGTGCCGCTGCCGTGGTCGGACGCCGCGGCGGTCGACCCGGAAGAGTTGCTCGTCGCTTCGCTGTCGAGCTGCCACATGCTGTGGTTTCTGTCGCTGGCGGCGCGCCAGGGCCACTGCGTGCTGCGTTACGAGGACGACGCCGTCGGCACGATGGCGCGCAATGCCGAGGGCCGCCTGGCCATGACCGAGGTGGTGCTGCGGCCGCGCGTCGAGTTCGGCGCCGGGCCGGCGCCTGACGCCGCGGCCTTGCAGGCGCTGCACCACGCCGCGCACGACGCCTGCTTCATCGCCAATTCGGTGCGCAGCGCGGTGCGCTGCGAACCGCGCTGAACGGCCGGCGCCGGCTTCAGCGCAGCGCCTCGGCCCACAGCACCGGGCCCTGGGCGGCGTACCAGGCCTGGATCTGCGGCGCCAGGGCCGCTTCGATGCGGCCGCGCTTGAGCTTGAGCGTCGGCGTCAGCATGCCGTTCTCGATCGACCACGGCTCGGCGGCCACCACCAGCAGCTGCAGCTGCTCGTGCGGCGCCAGCGCGGCATTGACCTCGGCCAGCAACTGGCGCAGCTCGGTGTCGATCTGCTGGCGCAGTGCGGCGTCGCCGAGCTGCGGCCGCAAAGCCTCGTCGAGCAACACGACCGCGAACGGCTGCGCCTGGCCGACGCCCGAGACCAGCGACATCTCGACGCGCGGGTGGGCGTTGAGCTGGTTCTCGATCGGCGCCGGCGCCACGTACTTGCCCTTGGATGTCTTGAAGAGCTCTTTCTTGCGGCCGGTGACCTTGAGCAAGCCGTCGCCGCGGCGCTCGCCGAGGTCGCCGGTGCGGAAGAAACCGTCGGCGGTGAAACACTCGGCGTCGAGCTCGGGTTGTTTGTAGTAGCCCACCAGCTGGCCGGGCGACTTGATCAGGATCTCGCCGTCGGCCTCGATGCGCACCTCGACGCCGGCGTAGGGTAGGCCGACCCAGCCGGGGGCGTTGCTGGCGGCGGTGGAGGCGTGCGAATAGGCGAAGTCTTCGGTCATGCCATAGCCTTCGAGCAGGTTCAGGCCCAGGCGCCGGTACCAGGCGATCAGGTCGGCCGGGATCGGTGCCGAGCCGCTGCCGGCGCGCACAACCGCGCCCAGCCCGAGCCCGGCCAGCACCTTGCGGCCGACGAAGCGGCCGAGCAGCGGGATGGCGAGCAGGCGATCGAGCTTGCGCGCCGGCATCTTGGCCAGCACGCCGAGCTGGAACTTGGACCACAGCCGCGGCACCGAGATGAAATGGGTCGGACGGGCGCGCTTGAGGTCATCGACGAAGGTGGCGATCGATTCGGCGAAGTAGATGCGGCCGCTGCCGTCGATCAGCGACACCGCCTCGACCCAGGCGCGTTCGAAAGCATGAGCCAGCGGCAGGTAGGACAGCGAGCGTGTCGGCCGGTCGCCGCCTTCATGGGCGCGGATGTCGGCCACCATGCCGTCGGCGGCGCGCGAAATGCTGCCGAAGCTCTGCATCACGCCTTTGGGCTGGCCGGTCGAGCCCGAGGTGTAGAGCAGCATCGCCAGGTCGTCGGCGGCGCGCGCCGGGCGCCCGCCCAGCGGCTCGGTGCGCGCGATGATGGCGTCCCAGGTCTCGAAGTCGGTGGGCGGCGCCAGCGGCAGCGCAATGCAGGGCAGGCCCGCCGGCACTGCGCTGGCTTGCTGGGCCCAGGTGTCGAGCTTGCCGACGAAGAGCAGGCTGGCGCCGCTGTGTTCGAGCACGTAGCGCACGTTGTCGGCAGTCTCGGTGGGAAAGATCGCCACCGTGGTGCCGCCAGCCATCCAGATCGCCAGCTCGGCCATGAAGAAGTGGGCGCAGTTCTTCGTCAGCATGGCGACGCGCGCCCCCGGCGCCAGCCCCAGGCTGCGCAGGTGGGCAGCCATGCGCCGGGCTTCGTCGAGGGTGCGGCCCCAGCTGTAGTCGATGACCTGGCCGGCACCGACGGGCTGGGTCAGGAACACCTGGCCGGGCTGCGCGGCCTCATGGTCGTAGACATGGTCGAGGATCAGCTTGGGCGTCGTCATATCGGCATCTGGGTGTTGACCGGGCCGGTCGCGCTGCAGGTTAGCGGGCACGCGCCGGCGCCGCAATCGCAGGTCTTCCCTGAGCGGCGCGGCCGCGTATGCTGCGGCCCCGATGTTCTTCAAACACCTCTCGCTAGCCGCCGCCGTCGCCGGCTTTGTCGCCGTGCTGGTGGGTTTCAGCAGTTCGGTGGTCATCGTATTCCAGGCCGCGGCGGCGCTTGGCGCCACGCCGGCGCAGACGCTGTCGTGGATCTGGGCGCTGGGCCTGGGCATGGGGCTGACCAGCATCGGCCTGAGCCTGCACTACCGCCAGCCGGTGCTCACAGCCTGGAGCACGCCGGGCGCGGCCTTGCTGGTGACTGCCGGGGTCGGCGTCGACATGGCCGAAGCCATCGGCGCCTTCATGGTCTGCGCTTTGCTGATCACTGGCGCCGGCGCCAGCGGCTGGTTCGCCCGCGTCATGAACCGGATTCCGCAGGCGCTGGCCGCGGCCTTGCTGGCCGGCGTGCTGGCGCGCTTCGCCTTCGACGCCTTCGTCTCGCTGCAGCGCGAATTCGGCCTCGTGCTGGCGATGCTGCTGGCCTATCTGCTGGGCCGGCGGCTGTCGCCGCGCTATGCGGTGCCGGGCGTGCTGGCCACCGGCGTGGCACTGGCGGCCGGGCGCGGCCAGTTGCCGCTCGGCGCAGTCGACTGGGCGCTGGCCTAGGAGCGTGGGCGGCAGAAGGTGATGCCCGCGTTGGGCCTGCCAGGGGGCGCGTGCAAGGCGCGCCGCGCAGCCCGGGCTGGCCGCCCGGGCAAGCGACGCAACGCCGCAGG
>JAUYAJ010000031.1 GCA_030693565.1 Rubrivivax sp. | reverse complement strand
GCACCGAATCGTCGCCGCCGGCGCGAAACAGCTGCGAGTCGGGCACGGCGACGCTGGACGCGGCGAACAGCTGGCCGGCCTCGACGCGGACCTGGCCATACCAGGTGCTGCCCAGCGGCAGGTAGCCGGTGACGCGGGCGTAGGCGCGGCTGAAAAAGCCGTCGTCGGAATTGTTGCCATGCGAGCGGCCGACGCCGCCCTGCACGCCGACCGTGAAGCCTTTGGTGGGCAGCAGGTTGTTGTCGAGTTCGCGCCACAGGCCGTGGGCGTTGACCGACAGCGCCAGCGTGTCGGTGCGGGTGCCGGCGGCTTCGCGGCTGGCACGCTCGGCTTCGACGAAGTAGAGCCGCTCGGTGCGCTTGGTGTCCTGCGCGCGGCCCACGCGCAGCCGCTGCGAGCGCACGACGTCCGAACTGGTCTCGAGCCGCTCGATGGCGCCGCCGAGCAAGTTGCGATACATCGCTTCGCCCGGATGGCTGCCGAGTTGGCCGTCCCAGGCCTGGCGCAGGCGGCCCCACTCGACCTTGTTGCGTGCGGTGGCGGCCCAGCCGAAGGCACGCCGGTGCACATGCTCGACCGAGGCTCGCGGGCCGGTGTTGGCGCTGACGCCCAGGCCGACGGTGTAAAGCTGCAGCGGCAGCTCGCGCAGCCGCACGTTGATCTCGGCAGCGCCGGCCTGAGCCGGGTCGGCTTCGAGCGTGACCGACGCACTTTCATACAGCGCGGCCTTTTGCAGCCGCTCCTGGAAGTCGAGCAGCAGGTCTTCGGTCACCGGCGTGCCCAGGCGTGCGGCGGCCAGGTTGCGAACGGTCTGCGCGTCCTGCGCCACCAGGCCCTCGATGCGCAGGCCGCCGTAACGGTACAGCGGCCCGCTGTCGGCGACCAGGAAGAGCCGGGCCTCATGGGCGTCGGGGTCGATCTCGGCGCCGGTGCCGGCCCAGCTGGCGCTGGCATAACCTTGGGTGCGCAAGCGCGCCAGCGCGCTGACCTTGGCGTCGCTCCAGTCGGGGTTGCGAAACGTGGCACCGGCCGGCAGCGGCCAGCGCAGGCGCATCTCGCCCAGCATGTGGTTGGCGCGTTCGTCGCCGGCGCTGGCCTGGCGTTCGAGTTCGCCCTCGACTT
This sequence comes from Rubrivivax sp., assembly GCA_030693565.1. Taxonomy (GTDB): domain Bacteria; phylum Pseudomonadota; class Gammaproteobacteria; order Burkholderiales; family Burkholderiaceae_C; genus Rubrivivax. Next base: position 645 of record JAUYAJ010000031.1, on the reverse strand, counting down.
CGATCGTCACCTTTGACACCCGGGTGCGTGGCCCCGGCGTCACCTGCAACCGCACGTTGCCGGGGCCGCCCAGCAGGGCCGACGGGCTGCGTGTGATCTCGACCTCGGGGGCGAAATAGCCCTCGGTCTGCAGCAGCTCGCGCACCTGCGCCGGTGTGGCGTCGATCAGGCGCGTCCACTCGCTGTCGTCGATGGTGTCGCCACTGGCCAGGCCGCCCAGGCGGCCCAGGCGGACCAGATCGAGATAGGTCTCCAGCAGCGTCTTGAGCGCGGCCGGCGCCACCACCTCGACACGCACCACCGAGGCGCCAGGGGCGTCCTCGCGGCCGCTATCGACGCGGACTTCGGCTGCGGGGCTGTCCTTGCCGGCGCCGGGCAGCAGCGCACAGCCGGCCAGCAGCAGCAGCGCCAGCAGCGCCGGCGCTGCCAGTAGCCGTTTCATTTGCTGAGCAGCCGCATCGCGCCTTCGAGGCCGGCCAGGGTGAGCGGGAACATGCGCTGGTTCATCATCTGCTGCACGATAGCAATGCTTTGCCGGTAACCCCAGACGCCTTGCGGCTCGGGGTTGATCCAGGCGAACTTGGGGAAGGCATGCGTGAGCCGCTGCAGCCATTCGGCACCCGGCTCCTCGTTGTTGTATTCGAC
>JAUYAJ010000030.1 GCA_030693565.1 Rubrivivax sp. | reverse complement strand
CGTCGACGCCGCGCCCGAGCTGCCGACGGTGGCGGAGACCTTGCCGGGCTTCGAGACCGGCTCCTACCAAGGCGTGCTGGCACCCGCGGGCACGCCGCCCGAGATCATCGCCCGCCTCAACGCCGAGTTCGCCCGCATCCTGGCCACGACCGAGATGAAAGATCGTCTGGCCAGTCAGGGCACCGAAGTGCGCACGGCGACACCGGCTGCTCTGGGCAGCTTCATCGCCGGCGAGAAAGCGCGCTGGGCCAAGGTGATCAAGGAGACCGGGGTGAAGTTCGACTGACGCCTTGGACGGCCCGGGCCTGGGCCTTGGCGACGTCGAACTCAGCACGCCGGCGCACGATCTCGGCCGCCGACAGGCGCTCGATGTTGCAGTAGTCGAGCTTCCAGTCGTTGTCGGCGCCCCAGCGCAGGGGTGACTGCAGCGTGGTCCGCGCCGCGGTCGCGCTTTCCAGCAAGGCCAGCGCCATCTCCAGCGTCGCGTCCTGTGATGCCCGGTCCTGCGGCCGGCCGGCGCCGTTGCCGAGCGGGAAGTCCGAGAACAGCAGCCGCGGCACGCCGACCCATTCGCTGATGTCGCGCGCGCAGCCCATGACGACGGTGGCGATGCCATGCGCTTCGAGCCACTGAGCCACCAGCGCCAGCGCCTGGTGGCAGACCGGGCAGTTGGGAATCAGCAGCGCGGCGTCGACGGCGTCGGCCTGGCAACGGGCCAGGATTTCCGGAGCGTCGACCTCGCGCGTGGCGCGCTGGCTGCGCTGCGTCGGCGCGCCATGAAAGCGCGGCGCCAGCGCGATGCGCCCTGCGCTGGCGGCGCGGCGCAATGCGGCCTGCGGGAAGTAGCTGCCGAGGTCGTCGGCGCGCGTGTGTTGGCGGTCGATCGCGACATGGGCAATGCGCAAGTCGTGCTCGGCCTCGATGTCGCCCGAGTAGACGCTGTAGAACTTGGCGCGCGCGTTGTAGGGTGCGCCCGGGCCTTGGTCACCCAGGCCGGGCTGGAAGGGCGCGGCGGTGGTGATCAGCGCCACTCGGCACAAGGCCAGCGGCTGCGTCAGCGGCTGAAACGCCACCGGGTCGCCATGCGCCCATTCATAGGGTGCGCCATAGCCCAGCGCCTGGTAGTAGTCGCGGATGCGCTGCAGGTAGGGCAGCGGGGCGTCAGGCGGCTCGGTCGGGATCTGGTTCATGCGCGTGTCGGTGCTGCGGCGGGCCGTCTCCCGGCCCAGTGTGGCCTGTTAGGCTAACGCATGCACCGTTCGCCCGCAGAGTCCGCCGCGCACGCCTCGCTGGCCGGCCTCGGCTGGGGCTTGCTGGCGGCCGCCATCTGGGCCAGCTACACGGTGCTGGCGCGGTTGGCGGTGAAAGCCGGCCTGAGTCCCGGCGACCTGACCTTGCTGCGCTTTGCGCCCGGCGCCTTGCTGATGGCGCCGCTGCTGTGGCGCTGGGGTTGGCGTGACCTGGCCGGCATCGGCTGGGGTCGCGGTCTGCTGCTCACCGTGCTCGCCGGGCCCGGCTTCAGCCTGCTCTTCATGACCGGTTTTTCGCTCGCACCGCTGGCGCATGGCGCCGTCATCGCGCCGGCCTGCCAGATGCTCGCCGGGCTGGGCTTGTCGGCCTGGCTGGCCCATCAGCGCTGGACTCGCGACAGCGTGCTGGGCGCAGGTTTTGTCGTCCTCGGCCTGGCGTTCATGGGCGGCGACAGCTTGCTGCATCCAGAGAGCGCGCTGACGCTGGTCGGTGACGGCTTGTTCGCCGCCGCGGGTGTCTGCTGGGGGCTCTTTGGCGCGCTGTCGCGGCGCTGGCAGGTCGACCCGCTGCGGGTGACGGCGGTCGTCGTCGTGCTGTCGTTCCTGCTCTTCGCACCCTTTTTTCTGGCGCTGGCCGACCTCAGCCGGCTGGCCAGCGCCAGCACCGGCATGCTGGTGATGCAGGTGCTGGCGCAAGGCCTGGGCGCGGGGCTGGTGGCGGTGCTGGCGTTCAGCCGCGCCGCCGCCTTGCTGGGCTCGGGCCGCGCCGCCTTCTTCGGCGCCTTGGTGCCGGGGGCGGCGTCGCTGCTGGCGATTCCCGTGCTGGGCGAAGTGCCCAGCGCCTTGCAGGTGCTGGGCATTCTTGCCGTGGTCAGCGGCTTGCTGGTGGCCTTTGGCGCCACCCGCTGGTTGCTGGCGCGCCGCGGCGACGCCCCGGCTTGATGCCGATCAGCTGACGCGGCCGAACCACCACACCGACAGCCCGGCCGACAGCAGCACGAAGAGCGCGCCGATGGCGGCGAAGAGGGCAGCGATCTCGGTCTCCTTGCGCTCGACCACCATGCGCGCGCTCAAGCCTTCGTAGACCTTCTTGAGCACTTCGGCGGTGCCGGCGTAGAAGTACTCGCCATGGGTCAGCACCGAGATGTTCTTCAGCGTTTCTTCGTCCAGCCGCACACGCATGCTCCAGCCTTCGAAGCCGATGATCTCGCCGCTGGTCGTGCCCACGCCGACGGTGTAGACACGCACGCCGCGCTCGGCGGCCATCTTGGCGGCGTCCAGCGGGTCGGGGCCGGTGGTGCGCTGGCCGTCGGTCAGCATGATGATTGCGGCCGAGGTGTAGGAGCCTGGCGGCACCGGCGTGAACGGTTTCTCTTCCTTCTTCTGCCCCAGCGGCCGCGCCGGAAAGGCGCGCTGGCCGGTGATTTGCTGGATCTCGATGCCGGCGTCGGGGAACAGCGTCGCCAGCGAGAGCACGATGCCGCTGCCGGTGGCGGTGCCGCGCTGGAGCTGGAAGCGGTCGATGGCGGCGATGACGTCGTCGCGGCTGGTGGTGGGCGCCTGCACGACGGCGGCGGTGCCGGCAAACGAGATCACGCCGACCTTGACCTCGCGCGGCAGGTTGTTGACGAAGGTCTTGGCCGCTTCCTGCGAGGCCACCAGCCGGTTCGGCTTGACGTCCTCGGCGCGCATGCTGCCCGAGACGTCCATCGCCAGGATGATGGTGCGCTCTGACAGCGGCAGCGTGATCACCGCCGTGGGCCGCGAGGTCGCCAGCAGCAGCAGGCCCAGCGCCAGCAGCATCAGCAGCGGCGGCACATGGCGGCGCCAGCCCGGGCCCTGGCCCAGCGCCAGGCGGGCGATCTGGATGCTGCCCAGCCGCACCGTGGTCTTGCGGCGCCGGCGCAGCAGCCAGACGTAGAGCAGCACCAGCAGCGGCAACAGCGCAAGCGACCACAGCATGCTCGGCCAGTGGTAACTCATGTCGGCCTCCTGTGGCCAGCGATTCGGGTCGTCGTCATGCGGCCACCGGGTGCAAGTCGGCCGGGAAACGCCCCGAGCTGCGGATGCGGGCGCGGCGCCGGCGCAGCGCCGCAAAGCGCAGCATGGCGCCGAGCAGGTCTTCGTCGGTCGCCAGTTCCAGGGTGTCGGCGCCCGAGCGCGCCAAGCCGTCGAGCAAGGCTTCTTCCTGGTCCAGGGCGATGGCGGCGTAGCGCTCGCGGAAAGCCGGGTCGGCAGCGTCGATGAGCAATTGCTCACCGGTCTCGGCGTCCTGGACCGTGACCAGGCCGACGTCGGGCAAGGCCATCTCCAGCGGGTCGAACAAACGCACGGCCACTACCTCGTGGCGGCGCGCCAGGCGCGCCAGCGCGTCTTGCCAGCCCGGCGTGCTGATGAAATCGGACACCACGAACACCAGCGAGCGCCGCTTCATCACGCTGGCAGCGGCCTTGAGCAGGTCGGCCAGCGAGGTGCCGGCGCCGGCGTCCGCGGGCGACCGCTTGGCGCGCATGCGCTGCAACAGGTTCAGCACGTGCAGGCGCGAACTGCCGGGCTGCAGCACGGTGTCGACCCGGGTGCCGTACATCATGGCCGCGACCCGGTTGCCGTGGCGGGTGATGACACGTGCCAGCGTGGCGACGAAGCCAGTCGACATCGACAGCTTGGTGACGTCGGCGGAGCCGAAGTCGACGCTGCCCGACAAGTCGAGCAGGAACCAGGCGGTGAGGTCGCGGTCTTCGATGAACTGGCGCACATAAGGCTGCTGCAGCCGCGCGGTGACGTTCCAGTCGATGTGGCGCACGTCGTCGTGGTGCTGGTATTCGCGCAGGTCGGCCAGGTCGATGCCGGCGCCGCGGAACATCGTCCGGTAGTCGCCTTGCAGCAAGCCGTCCAGGCGGCGGATCACGGTCCACTCCAGCTGGCGCAGCAGCTGCTCCGAGGTCGCGGGCGCCGCCGACGGCGGCCGGCTGGCTTCAGGCATGGGCTTTGGCCTCGTCCTGCGGGTGGGCCAGCGGCTTGTCAGGCACCGGGATCTTCTTCAGCACGCGCTGGATGAGATCGTCGGCCGTGACTTCGTCGGCCAGCGCTTCGTAGGACAGCACGAGCCGGTGGCGCATGACGTCGGGCACCAGGTCGGTGAGGTCCTCGGGCAAGGCGTAGCGGCGCCCGCGCAGCATCGCCAGCGCGCGCGCGCCTTCGATCATGCCGATGGTGGCGCGTGGGCTGGCGCCATAGGTCAGGTACTTGGCCATGTCGGCGAGGTCGTACTTGGCCGGCTTGCGCGTCGCGCTGACGAGCTTGACCGCGTACTGGATCAGCGAGGGGTCGACGTAGACCGCCCGACATTCGCGCTGCAGCGTGGCGAGCTGGAAGGTGTCGGCCACGGCGTTGACCTCGACGGCAGGCCCGGTGACGCGCTCGGCGATGACGAATTCTTCTTCCTCGGTCGGGTAGTCGACCAGCACCTTCATCATGAAGCGGTCGACCTGGGCCTCGGGCAGCGGGTAGGTGCCTTCGGTCTCGATCGGGTTCTGCGTCGCCATGACGACGAAGGGATCGGGCACCTTGTGGCTTTCGCCGGCGATCGTCACCTGACGCTCCTGCATCACCTCGAGCAAGGCGCTCTGCACCTTGGCCGGCGCGCGGTTGATCTCGTCGGCGAGCAGCAGGTTGGCGAACACCGGCCCCAGCGAGGTGCCGAACTCGCCGGTCTTCTGGTTGTAGATGCGCGTGCCCACCAGGTCGGCCGGCACCAGGTCGGGGGTGAACTGGATGCGCTTGAAGCTGCCGCGCACGGTGCGCGCCAGCGTCTTCACGGTCAGCGTCTTGGCCAGCCCGGGCACGCCTTCGACGAGCAGATGGCCCTGGGCCAGCAAGGCGACGAGCACACGTTCGAGAAAGCGGTCCTGACCGACGACGACGCGCTTGACTTCATAGAGAACGCGTTCCATCAAGGTCGCGGTCGATTCGTTGTGTTCGGACATTCGGGACTCGCTAGAAGGGGGGCATGCCGACGGCCGAGGCAGCGTTCTCGATCGGCACGGCAAAGCCGATGCCGATGAAAGTGCGCTGCTCGGAGGGATTGAGGATGGCGGTGACGACGCCGACGACATGGCCGTCCATCGTCACCAGCGGGCCGCCCGAATTGCCGGGGTTGGCGGCGGCGTCGAACTGGATCAGGTTGGTCAGCTGGCGCTGCCCCTCGGGGCTGCGGAACTCGCGCCGCAAGCCCGACACCACACCGGCGCTGACCGACGGGCCGATGCCGAAGGGGTGGCCGACGGCAATCACATGGTCGCCGGGGCGCAGGTCGCTGGTCGAGCGCATGGTGGCGGCCTGCAAGTCGTCGGGCAGGCTGCTGGCGCGCAGCACGGCGAGGTCGTTCTCGGGCTGGGCGCCGATCATCCTGGCGTCGGACTCATGGCCGTTGGCAAAGCGCACCCGCACCTTGCGCGCGCCCGACACCACGTGCAGGTTGGTCAGGATGGTGCCGTCGTCGACGATCACCACCCCGGTGCCCAGGCTGCGGCCAAGGGCGCGCTGCTCGGGGTTGTCCTCGCCGGTGTCTTTCTCGTCCATCAGGCCGACGACGCGCACCACCGAGGGCAGGATGGCTTCGTAGGCCTTGGCGGCGGCCGAGGGCAGGGGCTCTTTCTCCAGCGACTGGCGCACGGCGGCGTCGATGTCGTCCTGGGTGATCAGGCGCTGGCCCGGTTGCAGGCCCAGCACCAGCATCATCGCGGCGCTGGTCAGCACGGCGGCCGAACCGGCCCAGA
>JAUYAJ010000026.1 GCA_030693565.1 Rubrivivax sp. | reverse complement strand
AGGCCGACGCCGGCGGCCGCCCGGACGACGCCGATGCGCAACTGCAGATCGCGGGCGCGGCCGCGCCACAGGCCGCCCGGCCGCGCGTGCTGGCCGGCCAACGACTGCGCCGGCGCGGCGAGCACCGGGCCGCGCTGAAGGCCTGGGACAGCTTGCAGCAAGACCAGCCAGCCGCCTTCGCGCTGGTCGCCGCCGACTACGCCGACAGCGCACTGGCCTGCGGCCAGCGCGACGCCGCCCATGCCGCGCTGAGCGCGCTGTTGGCCCTGCAGCCGGGCATCGACTTGTTGCGTGCGCTGGCGCGTCTGGACGCCGCGCCCAGCGACGCCGGGCCGCGCCTGCAAGCCCACCTGCACCAGCACCCGACGCTGTCGGCCGCGCAAGACTTGCTGGCGCTGCCGGCCGCCGATTGGCCTGCGGGCGCGGTGGCCGACCTGCAGCAGGCGCTGGCGCGCGCCGCGCGGCCGCTGCAGCGCTACCGCTGCGCCGCCTGCGGCTTCGAGGCCCAGCACTGGTTCTGGCAATGCCCGGGCTGCCTGGGCTGGGACAGCTTCCCGCCGCAGCGCATCGAAGAGCTCTGATCAGCCGGCCAGCTGGCGCTGCAAGCCCGCCAGCACATCGGCCAGCCTGGGCACCTGGCCCTTGCCGCCGAAACTGGCCACCGGCCCGGTGCCGGTGATGCCGGTCAGCCCGGGCTCGTGATCGCAGTAGATGCCGATGGTCGGCCGCCCGAAGGCCGCGCCCAGGTGGCTGAAGCCGGTGTCCAGGCCGACGATCTGGCGCGCACCGGCGAGCACCGCAGCCATCGCGTCAACCTTGAGGAAGGGCGGCACCGAGCCGTCGCAGCCGGCGGCAATGCGCTCGGCCTGGACTTGTTCGGCCTCGCTGCCCCAGAGCACCACGGGCGTCAGCCCGGCGTCGAACAGACGCCGCCCCACCGCCACCCAACGCGCCTCGGGCCAGAGCTTCTCGGGCCGGCTGGCGCCGGGGATCAGCACCGCGTAGCGCGCCGGGGCGTTCCAGCTCGGCGCCGGCGCCCGCAGGCCGAAGTCGGGCGCGCTGTCCGGCACCGCATAGCCCAGGTGGGCGGCGGCCAGCGCGCGGCAGCGCTGCACCG
>JAUYAJ010000025.1 GCA_030693565.1 Rubrivivax sp. | reverse complement strand
GCACCGACGCGCCCGAGCGCGCGCTCAACAGCAGCCTGGTGTTCGCGCCCGACGGCACGCTGGCGGCGCGCTACGACAAGATGCATCTGTTCGCCTACGACAACGGCAGCGAACGCTACGACGAAGGGCGCACGCTGCGCGCCGGGGCGGCGCCGCAGGCGCTGCAGGCCGGGCCGCTGCGGGTCGGTTTGTCGGTCTGCTACGACCTGCGCTTCCCCGAGCTTTACCGCGCGCTGATGACGCCGCCGTGCGACCTGCTGTGCGTGCCTTCGGCCTTCACCTACCCGACCGGGCAGGCGCATTGGGAGCTGCTGCTGCGCGCCCGCGCGGTCGAGAACCAGGCCTATGTGCTGGCCCCGGCCCAGGGCGGCACGCACGAGAACGGCCGCCGCACCTGGGGCCACAGCATGGTGGTCGACCCCTGGGGCGACATCGTCGCCGTGCAGGCCGAGGGCGAAGGCGTGGTGCTGGCCGAGGTCGACAGCGCCCGCCTGGCACAGGTGCGCCAGCAGTTGCCGGCGCTGCAGCATCGCCGGCTCTGAGGCGCTGCCGAGCGCGCGTGAGCGCCCGCTCACTGGCAAGTGGACGCTTCGCTAGAATCGCCCCGACTTCAGGCCCAGCCCTCTTCCCAACATGAAACTCATCGGTTCACCGACCAGCCCCTACGTGCGCAAGGTGCGCGTCGTGATGTCCGAAAAGAAGCTCGACTTCCAGCTCGTGCTCGAAGACGTCTGGAACAGCGACGCCATCCTCAGGGCCAACCCGCTGGGCAAGGTGCCCTGCCTGGTGATGGAAGGTGGCGAGGCGGTGTTCGATTCGCGCGTCATCGTCGAATACCTCGACACCTTGTCGCCGGTGGGCAAGCTGATCCCGCCGCCCGGCCGCGAACGTGCCGAGGTGCGCACCTGGGAGGCGCTGGCCGACGGGGTGCTCGACGCGGCCATCCTGGCGCGCCTGGAAGCCACCTGGGCCGGCCGCAGCGCTGAACAGCGCTCGCAGGTCTGGATCGATCGCCAGATGAGCCGCGTCCACGCGTCGCTGCAGGCGATGAGCCAGGGCCTGGGTGAAACGCCGTGGTGCGCCGGCAACCACTTCACGCTGGCCGACGTCGCCGTCGGCTGCGCGCTGGGTTATCTGGACTTCCGCTTCGGCCACATCGACTGGCGCGCCAGCTACCCGAACCTGCTGCGCCTGTCGGACAAACTGGCCTTGCGGCCGAGCTTCATCGACAGCGCGCCGCCGGTCGTCCCGGCCTGATCAAGCCGGCTGCGAGGTGTTGGCGGCGAAGCTGTCGCTGCGCGCCAGCGGCCAGTAAAGCTCGAACACCTTGTGCGGCCAGTCGCCCTGGCCGCTGGCCGCTGCCAGCACCGCGCCGGGCTTGACGAAGAACAACTGGTTGACCAGCAGCCGCACCTCGTGGTCGGCCGTGCGGCGCACGATGTGCGACGCCGTGATCCGGTTCGGGTGCTCCAGGCCGGCGGCTTGCACCAGTTCCTTCAGCGCCTTGAGGGTGTTCTGGTGGAAGCGGTAGACGCGCTCGGTCTTGTCGGGAACGATGAGGGCACGCTGGCGCATCGGGTCTTGCGTCGTCACCCCGGTCGGGCAGCTGCCGGTGTGGCAGCTCTGGGCCTGGATGCAGCCGAGCGCGAACATGAAGCCGCGCGCCGAGTTGCACCAGTCGGCGCCGAGCGCCATCGCGCGCGCGATGTCGAAAGCGCCGATCACCTTGCCGGCGCAGCCGAGCTTGATGCGCCCGCGCAGGTTCAGGCCGACCAGCGTGTTGTGGACCAGCATCAGGCCTTCCTGCAGCGGTGCGCCGACATGGTCGGTGAACTCCAGCGGCGCCGCGCCGGTGCCGCCTTCGGCGCCGTCGACGACGATGAAGTCGGGCAGCAGCCCGGTCTCCAGCATCGCCTTGGCAATGGCGAACCACTCCCAGGGATGACCGATGCACAGCTTGATGCCGGTCGGCTTGCCGCCCGAGAGCTGGCGCAGCCGGTCGACGAACTGCAGCAGTTCAGCCGGCGTGCCGAAAGCGCCGTGGCGTGACGGGCTGATGCAGTCGACGCCGACCGGCACGCCGCGCGCGGCGGCGATCTCAGGCGTCACCTTGGGCCCGGGCAGCACGCCGCCATGGCCGGGCTTGGCGCCCTGGCTGAGCTTGACCTCGATCATCTTCACCTGCGGGTCGAGCGCGTTGGCGGTGAAGCGCTCGGCGTTGAAGCTGCCGTCGTCGTTGCGGCAGCCGAAGTAGCCCGAACCGATCTCCCAGATGAGGTCGCCGCCGTGCACGCGGTGGTGCTGGCTGATCGAGCCTTCGCCGGTGTCGTGGGCGAAGGTGCCGCGGCGCGCGCCGCCGTTGAGGGCGAGCACAGCGTGGGCGCTCAGCGCGCCAAAGCTCATCGCCGAGATGTTGAAGATGCTGGCGCTGTAGGGCTGGGTGCACGAGGTGCCGCCGGCGCCGATGGTGACGCGAAAGTCGTGCGTCGCCAGCTCGGTCGGCGCCACCGAGTGGTTGATCCACTCGTAGCCAGGGCCGTGGACGTCGAGCTGGGTGCCGAACGGGCGCTTGTCGGAGTCGCCCTTGGCGCGCTGGTAGACCAGGCTGCGCTGCTGGCGCGAAAACGGCGCCGCTTCGTTGTCGCTCTCGATGAAGTACTGGCGGATCTCGGGCCGCACGTATTCCATCAGGAAGCGCATGTGACCGATCACCGGGTAGTTGCGCAGCAGCGAGTGGCGGGTCTGGCGGTAGTCGCGCCAGCCCAGCGCCAGCAGCAGCAGACAGACGAGCGCGAAAGCGCCGCCGACGCCGAAGGCGACCTCGCTGAAGGTGGCCAGCAGCAGGCCGACGGCGCTGGCCAGCCAGGCGCTGTAGCGCACCGGGAAGTACTGGTCGAGCTTGTCCAGCAAAGCGTGCATCGCGGGCCTCCGGTGCGCTTCACGTGAGGCCGCTGTGGGGTGCCGGCCTCCGCGGCGACATCGAGTCACCCGGGAGCGGCCCTGCGTTTCATCGGGAGCGCGGCGCGATCCTAGCTGCGCCCTTGCTCGCCGCATGCCGCGAAATACCCGGAGTTGACCCCCCAGTTGCTGCACGACCGAAGGGCGGGCTGGCATCATCGGCGCGCGGCCTGGCGCAGTGCCATCCCGTGTCCCAGTCGCTAACTGTTCAAGGAACCGTGATGACCCCGACACTGCGCCGGCTGGGCCGGATCTTCGTCGCCACGCTGCTGTGCGCCGCCGCGGGTGCCCACGGCTTCGACCTCCAAGGCCACCGCGGCGCGCGCGGGCTGGCGCCGGAAAACACGCTGGCCGCCTTCGACCGTGCGCTGGCCGTGGGTGTGCACACGCTGGAACTCGACGTCTTCCTCAGCGCCGACGGCGTGCTGATGGTCACCCACGACCCGGCACTGAACCCCGACCAGACGCGCGACGCCGACGGCCGCTGGCTCAGCGCCACCGGGCCGCTGGTGCGCACGCTGACGGTGGCCCAGCTGCAGGCTTACGACGTCGGCCGCCTGCGCCCGGGCAGTGTCGGCGAGCGCAACTTCCCGCAGCAGGAGGCGCGCGACGGCGAGCGCATGCCGACGCTGGCGGCGCTGCTGGAGCGCGTGCGTGCGCGGGCGCCAGCGGCGCTGCGGCTGAACATCGAGGTCAAGCTCAATCCGCACCGGCCCGACAACACGCCGGCGCACGAGCGCATCGTCGACGCCTTGCTGGCCACGCTGCAGGCCGCCGGCATGACGGCGCGCACCAGCATCCAGGGCTTCGATTGGCGGCCGCTGCAGCGTGTGCAGCAGCTCGCGCCCGCCATCCCCACGGTCTACCTGTCGGCGCAGCAGCCGCGTTTCGACACCGTTGCCGATGGTGCCTGGACGGCCGGGTTCCGGCTCGCCGACCACGGCACCTTGCCGAAGATGGTGCAGGCAGCGGGCGGGCGCATCTGGTCGCCGAACTTCAACGATCTCACCGAAGCGCTGCTGCACGAAGCCCGCCAGCTCGGGCTGAAAGTGGTGCCATGGACGGTCAACGAAGCGGCCGACATGGAGCGCCTGATCGGCTGGGGTGTCGACGGCCTGATCACCGACTACCCCGACCGCGCACGCCCAGTGATGGCGGCGCGCGGCATCGCCTTGCCGCCCGCGCTCAAGCACTGAGAGTGTGAGAAGCAATCCCATGGGCCCGCGTAAGCCCCCAGAACAGCCCCAATCAAGGCGCAAAGCGCAGCTGGGTTTGGGACCCAGCGAGGCTTTGCAACGCCGAGTGGGGCTGTTCTGGGGACTTACCCGAAGGGCCGGGGTGTCCAAGGGTCCTGGGCGGCGTTGCATCGCTGGCCCGGACGTGAGTCCGGGCTGCGCGCTGCGCCATGGCCAGGAGTCCATGGCCTTCGCCAGGCACAAACAGTCCTCAGGACTGTTTGTGTCCGGGCTCAGCCTTGCCCAGGGCCCTTGGACACCCCGGCGCGGGCCCATGGGATTGCTTCTCACACTCTGACCCGACTTTGACAGTTACAAGTGACACGCCCTCGTAAGCCCGCGCAGCGCAACGGCTTTTCGGCCCCACGCCGAAGGGCTGTGTATCTATGGGGTTTGCCCGTGTCAGGCGAGCTGAAGAACGGCTGGCG